>VXZL01000550.1 GCA_009845505.1 Candidatus Poribacteria bacterium
AGTGTAAAACATTTGTCTGATACGCCATTTTTAGGTATAACCTATTTGATTCATTCTTAACAATCCCACTACCCACTCTTGATGTATCCATGCTCTGATCTGTTTTGCTGAGTTTCTTTAACCTCTTCTCCGCCCAATCTCCCATTGGGACCATAACTGCCTCTTGATACATGTTAAATTTCTTAGTTTTATTAAACTGCAAACATCTTTCCCAAGCATCTCTGAATCGGTTTGGCCACTTGCCCGGATAGGAATTTTTCTTGTGCCAGACGAATTCTTCTGTCCACAACCAACCTTGCTTTCTCATTTCAAGTATCAACTCAATAACATAAGTATGCCGTTCCCCATTAAGGGCTTGCTCTTTGATATTCAGGATGAATGTGCCAGATGGCTTAAGGACCCTTAAGAATTCCTCGGCTCGGGGTATAAACCAATCTACATATTCATCGGGCCGGATTCCGCCATAAGTTTTAGATCGGCGGTCTGCATAAGGTGGAGAGGTCATAATCAGGTCGAATGAGTCGGTATCAAAATGGGTGAGTACCTCTAAGCAATCTCCAAGATAAAGGTCTGTTTTTATTCTTGTCATCGAACGATTAGTCCTTACGCGACGCGTATTATGTTTTGGACATCAGCATACAAAATAGGGTTCTGAATTGCTGAAAATCAGTATAGCATATTGTAGGAGCGTTGTCAAATGCATTTGGAAGGAGATCAGGGGTTGGGTAGAGATTCATAACTATTCGTATGTTCGTGAATCCGTTGGCGTTCGAGATTAACGTTGGGGTCTGCACGCCGGGGGATGCCTGTGATTGCATCGACGGATTCATCTGCCTTAAAGCGTAGATAGAGTTTCTGCGATTTCGCAGCAAGTGAAGGATTCTTAAGGGCGCGGTAGCAGCGCATCATGTTGTAATGCGCGTCGAGATCTTCTGGGTCCACCGTGAGCGTTTTTTGGAATTCAGCCAACGCCGTTTCGTAGTTACGCTTCAAGAAGTACATACGTCCGAGCCTATTTCGGACACGGGTGTCGCGTGGAAATTGTGCAGCGGCATGTTGGAGATGTTCGATGGCTGTGTCGTAATCCCCATCCGCCTCTCGAATAAGGGCGTAGAAGTAGTGAACTTTGGCGCGGTGCGGGTTTTCAGGTGGCAGGGTCCGCTGGATTTCAAACGCTCTTTCAAGCATCGCTTCTGCACCTGGCATATCGCCTTCTTCAATTCGACAGCGGGCGATGTTCACCCACCCATCAAGATATGTCGGTTCTATCTCCGTCACCTTTGAAAACGCAATCTGTGCCGCTTTTAGATCGCCCTGTAGGAACAACCCAATGCCGTAATCGTTCCAGCGTTCGCGTATGTTTCCAAGTGTCGTAGGTGAAGAGGTAACACCTGCGACTTCAGCCGATGTGTCTGCTACTTTTAAGGTTGCTTCGGCAGATGCCATTGTAACAATCGGTAGGTTCGGGATTGCCTTGATTTTCCCGGCGACATCTGAGGTATCACCCGTCCAGACCCATTTGCCATCGTCGTAGCCTTTACCCACCTGAAAATCGGTGTCTTCCGGGTCACGAACACCCGCATAAGCCCACTGTGTGTGCCACCAGTTGAACTTGCGGTAGTTAAGTTTCGCTTCAAGCGTCAAGATTTTCCCAGCATCCGATGGAATTTCGAGTCGATACCGGGCTGTATCCGCAGCACCCGGTGGAATTGTGTTTGAATAGAGGACAGTCCGGGTTGCCCAAGCGTTCCGTTTATTAATGAGATTCCCGTGTTCATCAAGCATATACGCTCGGTAAAAATGCGCGCTCGGATCAACGGGTCCATTTCCATCGGGTGCGGCGATTCTACCGTTCCAGAAGATGATCTTTCCATTCTCATCAGTGGCTTTCACTTCCAACCAGATGTCGAAAGCATCAATCGTTCCGGCGGGAAACCGGTGTCCGACACCGCGTGTACGAACCACGACATCAACGCGCGGGCTTTCACCGCGTGTAACCTCAATCCCGTCGGTTGGGATCGGCGCACCGTTCGCAAAGAGATCTAATGTGACGGCTTCATTCTGCAAAAACTCCGTCACTGCCTTGAGCTGATCGGGATGCTGATTTACGAAAGGTAGTGCCGTGTTCGCAGCGGGGAATCGGTGGTTGTGAACCTTGCCGTTGATATTTCCTGCATCCTTGGAGTCAACGAGGGGCATGTGGCAATCAACACATTTCTTGGCTGTTTCGGGGTAATAGAAGGACAACGCCCCTTGGTGAGAGACACCACTTTTCTGCCACTGGTCATAGTCATTGAAGCCACGAAACCATCGAAAGTTGTTAACCGGTTCATCAAGATGGACTTTATGGCAAGTTGAACAGAACTCGGCGGTATTTTGCCGATGGAACGGCTTGAGGAAACTCTTTTTATGGGGTTCTGGGTCAAGTCGTATGAGATAGTTGTGTAGATTACGGACAATCGGGTTATCGCTGGCAGCAATGTCGTGGAGCGGCGGATATTTAATGACATACCCGCTGTTGCCCATCGTATCTTTGACCTTTTCAATAGAGTGGCACGCTGTGCAGGCGAGTCCGGCTTGTGCGGCAGGTGTATGGAGATTCTCGCGAATCGGTCTGTCCATCACACCGTTGAGTAAGATCGCTGGGTCATGGCAGCCCCCGCACCATTTAGAGGGTTGAATGCCGTTAACCTCCTGCATATAGATAATTGACTTCCGGTACCACTGATTATTAAAAGAAGAGAAATGATGGGCAGATTCATTCCACTGCCGATAGATGTCGGGATGACACCCCTTCGTTGCACAAGTCTCCGATGTGAGAAAGAAATCAGTCGGAATCAGCCCACCTGTTTCTGTTTCAACGGATGCAGGGAAGAAGTGTCCGGTTGTGCCGCCGCCTTCCTCGTACATACTCGTCGGGGGTAGTGCTGGGTTTTCGACGAGATAAGTTTCGTTCGGCAGATAGTGCTGCGTGAGTCTCGCGCCAATCGGGAAAAGGACGACACATATCAGGACGGCGATACCGACTTTTCTCAAGGATGTGGTAACGGGATCGTCTCTCAACAGGTGAATAGAAAAAAGAATACTACCTACACTGACACTGATGATATGTGTAATAAGGAGCCAACGATAGGGGGTTATCGCCCCGACAATCATCAGATAACCGCCAGTGATAATACCGACGGTTATCCCGATAATCCCTATCCGTCCAAGAGTTGAGATTCGTCGAAACTGTTTATAGGCATAAATACTGAACGGGAGGATCAGCACAACACCGAGTCCAACGTGGAGCAGAACGTTGAAGATGTAAAAGAGCGTCGGTTCGCCGAAACTGAACAGATAGGCACTATTGAGTAGAAGAATGAGGAAGATAGATAAGGAAATTTTTTTCATTGTCTGAATCAGGATTGACAAGTATTATCCTGCGGTGTAGCCGCCATCAATCGGCAGAGCGATGCCTGTAACAAACGCAGACTCATCGGAGGCGAGGTATAGCGCGCCGTAGGCGATTTCTTCAGGCTGCGCGAGTCGGCGCATCGGATGTCTATCCGCAAGTTTACGGTATTCCTCCGGCGTTTTGACAACCCCTGCGACTAACGGGGTCTCAACGAAACCCGGACAGATGCAGTTAATGCGGATGTTCTCCTCTGCATAATCGAGTGCCATCCCGCGTGTGAGGTTCGTCACACCTCCTTTGGAGGCGACGTAGGCTGCCCGGACATCTGCCCCAACAAGTCCGTAGATAGAGGAAAGATTAATAATAGAGCCACCGCCGTTTTTCCGCATTGCCGGAATCGCAGCCTTCGCACAGAGATAAACGCCTGTGAGGTTGACATCCAAGCAACGGTGCCAGTCTTCCTCTGGTAAATCAGCAACGGGGAGTCGCATCGCAATTCCGGCACTACTGAGCAGAATATCCAGCTTGCCGTATGTGTTAACGGTCTCCGTTACCATCCGTTCGGTGTTATCTGAAATTGTGACATCCGTTTGGACGTAGATCGCTTCATTGCCTGCGTCGTGTATGTCTGTAACGGTCTGATTAGCACCGTTTTCATTAATGTCGGCGACAACCACCTTCGCGCCGTGTTCAGCAAATAAAATTGCGGTGGCTTTTCCGATACCGGATGCACCACCGGTAATGATGGCTACTTTGTCTTTGAGTCGCATTTTTTGTTTTTTTAAAGCCCCTTTTCTGTCCACGCCGCAGGATTCACTTCGGGTTCACCGATTCGGTTTCTGAGCATACCGAGGTTTTCAATTTCAAGTTCAATAACATCACCGGGTTGAATCCAGCGATCGAGTTCCCATCCACATCCTTTTCCGACGGTGCCAGAGCCTAAAAACTCGCCCGGATAGAGTGTCTCTGCTTGCGAGACAAACGAAATCATCTCTTCAAACGAGTAATACATATCCGAGGTATTCCCGTCCGCCCAGACTTCACCGTTAATTCTTGCAATCATTCGGAGGTTATAAGGGTCTCCAATTTCATCGGGTGTAACGAGGCAGGGTCCCATAATGTTGCTATTATCAAAATCCTTTCCTTTGGCGGGACCGAGTGCCATTGTCATGTGGCGAAATTGAATGTCGCGCGCGCTGATGTCGTTGTAAATGGTATAACCGGCAATATATTCGCTTGCTTCTTCTACCGGGATATTTTTGCCAATTTTGCCGATATAGACCCCCCACTCCAGTTCAAAATCGAGCTTTTGGGTGTAGTTGGGCCAGGTAACGACCGCCTCGTGTCCGGCGATAGAGGCTGGACTTGTGCTACCCCGGTAATAGTTGGGTAGTTTGAACCATTCTGGGGAAATCTCTTTACCAGTGATACGCGCAGCGGCATCCATGTGGGTTTTGAATACACCGAAGTCTCGGAGGCTTGCCGGACGCGGGAACGGTGCGAGGAGCTGCACATCAGCAACAGCATAAATCGCCTCAGAGGCGTTCGCGCCGCCTTCAACCTGCGCAACGCGTTCACGTGCATCCGGGAGGCTATTCTGCTCAAAAAGTTGCGTCATATCTGGAGCGATTGCGGTGAGATCGACGATCCGATCATCGGCAATCCATGCCCCAATTTTCGCGGTGGTATCTGTCAGGTTGGTTTCAAAGGTAACAAGTTTCATAAGTATTCTTTTTAGATAGTTATGCCTCCCTGTTCAAATAGTTTTGCAATATTGATTATACGACAGATGCATTTAGAAATCAAGATTTTTTGAAAAAACTGGTTGAGAGAAATAGACGGTGTCCACAGTTGTGTTATGAAAGACCTCTACGATTTTTCTTGCACCTATGCCCGGAGTATGGCATAATTAGTGCTATAGTTCTACGTTTCTTACCCGTCCTGTTAGGGGTTACTGAGAAAGAATAGGGTGTGCGTATGGTTACCCGACAAGAGATTCAAGCGACATGTGATGACATTGTGCGCGAGTTTTCACCGTTACAGGTTACGCTCTTTGGCTCTTATGCCTACGGGACCCCCAGGGAATACTCGGATGTCGATTTATTGGTAGTGATGGAGATACCGAAATCGGAGACGCGTCGTCAGGAGACAGAAATCAAGGACCGTATTCCGCGCCCTTTTCGCTTGCATGTTCTCGTGCATTCGCCCGAAGAACTGGCGTATCGCCTCTCGTATAACGATTGGTTCCTGCACGAAATTACGGAAAAAGGCGAAGTGCTTTATGAATCGCCCAATTTTTTTCTCAAACCTCTGAAAAAGGAGCCGTGCGCTGTGAATCCGCTGACGTTAGAGTGGGTAGAAAAGGCTGAAGGCGACTATACTGTGGCACAACAATCTCAGCAGAGCCAGAATCCCGTAGATGATGTTATATGCTTCTTGGCACAACAATGTGTTGAGAAGTATCTAAAGGCGTGGTTGCAAGAGGCGAATATCCCATTTCCGAGGACACACGATTTAAAAGAATTATTGATGTTAATTGTCCCAACCATGCCCACTTGGCAAAGGTGGCAGACTGACTTTTCAAAACTGTCCGAACATGCGGTGGATCCTCGCTACCCGGGAAAATTCGAGACTGCAGCGGAAACCGCACATGCGATGGGTATCTGTGATGAAGTGCGTCAAGCTGTTCGTGAGCAGTTGAAACTATAGTACAGTGACGACGGGCTTTATACCGTTAGGGAGAGGAACAACTCTTCTAATGACATCTCAGTCGTCTGCATTTCGAGGAGTTTCCATCCACGTCCGACAATGGTTTCTGCGACTTCCGCCCGAATGTCGGTTTTGAGTGTATAGTGAAGGTGAAAAGTCAGGGTGTCATCCGCCTGCGAAACGCCTTGCTCAACCTGAATCACGTCTGGAATGTCCCCGAGTGCGGCGGAGACCTCATCAACTGGAGCCCCTGCGACCTCAACAGAAAGCGTTAGGGCTGGAACTTGTGAGTCCTCTGTATCATTAGAGCGAGCGTCGTTCTGTTTGGATACGGCACGCCCATTTTCCAATCGGACATCCCCAGTGATTTTTCCCCTGCTGATGATAATTAAGCGTTCGCACGTGAGACTCGCTTCAGGTAAAATGTGGGTGCTAAAGAGGATCGTTCGTTCTTTGCCGAGTGCTTTGATTAGCTCGCGGATTTCGACGATTTGGCGTGGATCTAACCCAGAAGTGGGTTCGTCGAGAATCAAAACATCTGGTTCATGAATAAGTGCCTGTGCCAAACCGACACGTTGCCGAAAACCGCGAGACAATTGCCCAATGATCTGATGCCGACGCTCCGTAAGTCCACACGCTTCAACAGCTTTATCCAACTGACCTTTGATATGACTACGGGAAACGCCGCGGATCTTCGCCATGTACCTCAAGTACTTCGTCACAGTCATTTCCAGATAGAGCGGTACGTTTTCTGGGAGGTAACCGACGCGCTTGCGAACTTCTCTCGATGCTTTGAAAACATCATATCCTGCAACAGTAACGTTACCACTACTTGCCGGCATAAAGCAGGTGAGAATCCGCATTGTGGTGGTTTTGCCCGCACCGTTGGGCCCGAGAAAACCGACGATCTGTCCCTTGTCTACCTGAAAGGAGATGTCCTTGAGTGCTTGGAAGGGACCGTAATTCTTTGTAACATTTTGAACTTCAATCATTCTTTTAACCTGCCCCTGACGGGAGCTGTTAGGTGAAACTTGGCATTCACAACTTTTTCAAGAACCCGCATCGCGCCGATGTTGCGATGCTGCTCCCAGCAGCTAAGGTCTTTCAAACCTTCTAAAGGAAATCCCGCCGTCGGATACTGAAGTTTAAATCCCGATCTCTGCCCAATAGATAGGGGTTATTATCCGGGGCGACCGCCTCTGACGCGGCAAGTACATCTGGCAGGTCAATCGTCTTGCACCGAATATCAATTCGATCCGGGTAGACCAGCACCTGCCGCCACATCATCGGATAACAGATAATACCGGACGAAACAATACAGAGCATGCCCTGTTCTCGGAAAACTCGGTTGAGATGCAGATGCCCGCAGAAAAACGCCAAAATTTGTTCGTCAAACGGGGTCATCACCTCAAGAATCTCCGCAGAATTGGCGATTCTCGAACCGACTCCTTGAAATTCAACACTCGGAAAAGGGAGTTGATGGGAAAAAATGAAGACCTCTTGCTCGTAATCCCTTGCCCGTTTTAATTCACGTTCCGCCCACGCCAACTGGTTCGTGCTAATATATCCGTGTGTCAAATCTTCCGGCACTTCCTGGGAATCAAGGAGAATAAATCGAATATCTTCATGGATAAAACAGGTGGATCCCATGCCGTTTATACCGAATCGTGCCAAATAAGAATCTTTGACACCTGTTTCAGGATGTAGATCGTGGTTCCCCGGAATATAATAGCAAGGTGCATTTATCTGTTGACCGAGGTGTTGCGCCTTATCAAGTGTAGCCTCGTATTCTTCAGCAGACATACCAAAACTGTTGCCGCCGCATACAATATCTCCACCATGAATCACAAAATCAGGTGCAAAGGCATTCAGTTGTTGAACCAATTTTTCATAAAGCAGGAGACTACTTTTTTGTTGTTGTAGTCCACCTGAGAAGTTCTGCGTTGCGTTTAGGTAGAGATGCGTGTCCGTAATAAAGGCAAATTTAAAAAGCGTCATAGCATATCTCGTTTTCAGGCAAGGTTGGAAATCACACCCGGAAAAGAGGACATTTAATTAATTTTTAGGAACGCGGCCGTTTCGTTAGAATTGCAACATAAGTCGGCATAGTCTTCGAGTCGATATAGCGTTCAGCCCGCCACGCTGTCCCCTCAAGGATGTCCTCCATCTCAGACTTTGAAACAAACAGGTAATCAAACCAGGGTGTAGCATACTGTCGGTAGCGGATTCGGAATCGCAATTGTCCACTCATTCGCCCCCGGGCCCGGTTAAATTGATGATAAGCCAGGTGACAGGGATCTTCCGTTTGATAGGGGTCCATTGTTTCGGCTATAATTTTTGCGGTATCCGTTGTCATTGCAGCGAAGCGTCCCAATAGCCACTTCGCTCTTTTATAGTTCCCAACGAGTCCGAAATTGTGTCCCATCATGAGGATCGTGTCGAAAGTGCCGATTTTGGAACTCAACTGCGTGATAGGCACGACGCGTGCGTTTTTGAGTCCACGCTGTTGACACGTCTTGATAGCTAATGGCGAATTGTCGGTTCCCAGAACAGCATGTCCCTGCTTTTGCAGATAAAGGCAGTGCCGTCCTGCACCACAACCGATATCCAAAACACGTCCGGCAGCGTGTTTTATTGCGAGTTTCTGGTGTTCAGCCCAATCCTCGTATTCAGCGAAATAGTTGAGAGGTCCCAACCGACTTGTATCAATGAATCCATCTTCCCTTTCTACAATCTCGCCGGTTTCTCGACCCTTGTGATAATCCGAAAGCAGTTGCCCATAGGCATCTTGGTTGTCAGTTAGCACTTTATCGCTCCTTGACGTAGCCGGTCGTCCCATTCGGATTGACCCATTGCGTTTCCCAATGCGTTTCAATCCCGTCGCGCCATCCCTGTGCCGCTTCTGTCAGTTCAGCAGTGAGTTCGGGGTGTGCGTCTTTCAGATTTCTCGTTTCTCCCATGTCGGCTTCCAGATTGGCGAGGTGTACATCGTCTTCGGGTGGAGTCCCCTCAACCAATTGCCCGTTGAGTACTAATTTCCAATTATCGCGGCGCACAGCAGTCTGCTTGCCCATCTCCCAATAGATTTCACGATGCGGGGTGGGTTCACCGTCTACAACCATAGGCAGGACATTCCGCCCATCAAGTTCGTACTCCGATGGGTCACCACCGGCTGCGGCGAGAAAGGTTGGGAAGACATCCATCGCCGCTCCAATTTCACCAATGACTTGTCCAGCAGGAATTTGCTGGGGCCAGCTCATAATTCCCGGTGAACGGATACCGCCTTCGTAAAGGCTGAATTTATGTCCTTTCAATTTACCAGCAGTGCCGCCGTAATAGGGATCTTGTGTACCGTCCAACCAGTTTCGCGTTTCCCGCGAGGGACCGTTGTCGCTCTGGAAATAGGAGAAGGTGTTTTCCGCGAGTCCAAGTCTTTCTAACTCCGCGAAGATTTCACCGACGCTATCATCAACGGCACTCAGCATTGCCGCCATAATTTGCCTGTCCCACGGCAGATCCGGGAAGCGATCAACGTATTTCTGTGGCGCGTGCATCGGATAGTGTGGCGCGTTGTAAGGTACATAAAGGAAAAAAGGCTTCCCGAGTTCGACGGATTTGCGAATGTATTGAATCGCGTACTCTGTAATAAGTTCAGTGAAGTATTCGCCGTTTCGGTAAATTTCCTCACCGTTTTCCCAGAGGTCATGTGTCTGGTCCATGTCAGGTCGTGCCATACCCCAGTAGAAGATGTGCGAAAAAAAGTCAATGCAGCCTGCCATGAATCCGAACCAGTCGTCGAACCCGTGGTGCTCCGGCCGTGATCCGTCTGCAAGTCCCAAATGCCATTTACCAGACATAGCAGTGTAGTAGCCGTGCGCTTTGAGTGCCGTTGCAAGTGTTGGGACAGAAGGCGGCAGTCCTGTTGCAGTGCGATGTCCCGCTAAAATGGAGCGGACCCCTGCGTGGCACGGGTAGCGTCCTGTTAATAGTGAGGCACGCGAAGGCGAACAGACAGGTGAATTTGAGTACCAATCTGTGAACCGAACTCCCTCTGCCGCCATTCTATCAAGGTGCGGCGTTTTGAAATCCGTTGCTCCCATACAGGATAGGTCGCCGTATCCTTGGTCATCGGTTAAAAAGATAATAAAATTAGGCTGCATTCTTCTACTTCTCCATAGACTTATTTTTTCCAGAAACTCCGGTCAAGGCTCCGATATTGTATCGCTTCAGAGACATGCACCGCCTCTATATTCGGGTTGTGATCTAAGTCGGCGATGGTGCGTGCAACTTTCAAAATCCGATCATAGGCACGCGCACTCAACCCTAACTGGTTAATCGCCACCCGGAGCAGCTCCTGTGCTTGGGAATCGACCTTGCAATACTCTCGAATCTGTCTCGGTTGCATAGTCGCGTTGGCATGTATCGTCGTGCCAGCGAAACGCAGTTGTTGGGCGTGGCGTGCTGCCTCAACCCTTCTCTGAACAATTGCTGAAGGTTCCCCAGTCGTCTCATCAGCGAGTTCCGCGTATTTCACGGCTGGTACCTCAACCTGAATGTCGATTCTATCCAACAGTGGACCGGAAATACGGGAGACATAGTTCTGAATCTGGGTCTGTGAGCATTTACAGTCTCGGGTCGGGTCGCTGAAAAATCCACATGGACAAGGATTCATCGCCGCAACAAGCATGAAATTGGCGGGATACGTGAGGGATGCCGCTGCCCGGGAAATTGTCACCTGTCGATCCTCAAGGGGCTGCCGCATAACCTCAAGGACGTTCCGTCTGAATTCAGGGAGTTCGTCCAAAAAAAGGACACCGTTGTGTGCGAGGCTCACTTCACCGGGACGTGGGATATTTCCGCCGCCGATTAAGCCGGCATCTGAAATGGTATGATGTGGGGAGCGATACGGACGTGTTACAACCAAAGGTGTGTCGCTTGGAAGGATACCGACAATGCTTTGAATCTTGGTTGTTTCTAAGGATTCCTCGTTTGAAAGTCTGGGTAGAATCGACGGAATCCGCTTTGCAATCATCGTTTTACCAGAACCGGGGGGTCCAATCATGATGAGGTTATGTCCACCTGCGGCGGCGACCTCAACAGCACGTTTAACGTGTTCTTGCCCTTTTACATCGAGTAAATCAAGAAGGGATTCTGGCGGTGTGCTCTCTGTGTCAGGGTCGCGTGTATGCGGTTCTGGAGATATTTCCTTTTCGGAATTAAGGAAGGCAGCAGCTTCTGCTAAACTCGCAACTGGATAGACGTTGACATCTTCTACAATAGCCGCTTCTCTGGCGTTCTCAGCTGGTAGGATGAGGTCCTGAACCCCGTTTTCTTTTCCAGCGATAGCGATGGGAAGCGCGCCTTGTATGCCGCGAACACTCCCATCAAGAGCGAGTTCGCCCAAAACTATCGCATTTTCAAGCCGTGTTGGAACTACCTGATTGGTAGCAGCCATAACGCCGATTGCGATAGGAAGATCAAACGCCGAGCCCGCTTTTCGGATGTCCGCCGGTGCAAGGTTTGCTGTGATTCGGGTTTGTGGAAAGTAGAAGCCAGAGTTCTTAATAGCTGCAGTAACTCGGTCTCTGCTCTCCTTGATAGCACTGTCAGGTAAGCCAACGGTGCTGAAAGACGGGAGTCCACCAGCGACATCGACTTCAACTTTCACAATATAAGCGTCAATTCCCAGCATTGCACTGCTCAGGACTGTTGCGAGCATACATGTATTTCCTTCAAATAATAAATTCTGATGGTATTATATCACGCCGAAAAACGAGGTGTCAACGCCTTTCCGCTAATTTGGATCCCCGGTAAGTTTGTGTAACATCTGTAGCTGCCTCTGGTTGGCTATTACTAACAAAGCATCGCCAGCGACAATTTTCGTATCTCCGGGTGGATTATAGCGGAATGCTCCATCCCTATCCTGGATTGCAATAACAACCAACCCGGTCTGTTCTTGAATGTTAGCGGCTTTGAGAGAGATGCCTTCAAGTTGGGAGTTTTCTTGAATAATGGACTCCGTAAAGTGCGCACCGTCTCGATTTTGGGTCATATTTTCCAAAAACCCTACAAGCTGCGGTTGGAGTATACCGGTTGCGAGACGGAGTCCGCCAATGTGGTCGGGCAAGACGACTTCATCAGCACCGGCGGTGATGAGTTTTCCCGGAGAGTTATCTTCAACGGCTTTGGAAGCTATCTTTAAACGAGGATTCAATTTTCTTGCAGAAATCACGACGAAGAGATTGTCTTGGTCGCGGCTGAGACATGTGACAAGTCCATGGGCACGCTCAATCCCTGCGCGTATGAGCAATTCGTCATCAGTTGCATCCCCATGGAGATATGGAAAGTCTCGTGTGTCAGAAAGTTGAATAAGCCGTTCTTCATCGAACTCAATACCGACAAACGCTACTTCTGACCTTATCATTTCATCAAGGACATGTACGCCGGTGTCACCGAGTCCACAAACAATATAGTGATCTGATAATTTATCGACAGTTCGGACCATTTTTTGTTGTCGGAAAAAATTTTGTAATTGTCCCTCGATTAAAAAAGCAGTAGCGATAGTGACACAATAGGTGAACACACCAATTCCACCAATGAGGAGCAGTATTGTGAAAATACGTCCGTTATCGCTCATTTTCAAATCATCGTGACCGGCGGTTGTTAAGGTGATGACAGTCATATAGATTGCATCAAGAAGCCGCCATCCATGTTCCGGGTTGTTTCTTTCGATGATTAAGTACCCGAGCGTTCCGGTCAGAAGCAACCCCCAGAGCATAACAAAAGCGATTATGATTTTGCGTTGGTAATTCATTCTCCTCTTTTTTTAGTAGCAATGTGATTGGCATTTTCCCAAGCGCGCCGTCTGAATCCGCGTAATACTTCTGAGGCTAATATCGCCTCTTAGCACTGCGTTTGACAGCGGGATTTGGATCGTGCCGAGCAATGTCAAAGAGTGCTTGGTACGCAATTCTATCAAGCAGCGGTAGGAGCCTTGCGACTTCCATGCGGACGCAGGCTGCTGGGTCTTTGAGGCCGCGTTCAAACCAGCGTTCGGGATCGTCCGCGTCGTGTTTCGCGAGTGCCGCGAGGGCACCGGCGCGGATGCGTTTATCCTTCAATCGGGCATACGGCAAAAGCGGGGCAACGTATCCATCATCGCAGCGCTGCATAATTCGCAAAGCATTGCACACTACATCCACCGATTCGTCTTCAAGATGCAAAACGCACCAATCAAAGAGTTCCTCCGTTCCGATTTTTTCGAGAAACTGAAGTCCGCGTATCCGTCGTTTTGGACTTTGATCGGAAATGTCAACAATCGCTTTGATATAATCTGCATCAACCTTTGTTGGTTGTAGCGACTCTTCCGGTGTATCGGGATACAAAACGCGAACCGCAATAGTGTCATTCTGAAGATGCTGAATCGGTAGGACTTCAGGGTTGAACGGCATCTTGTCAAAGAACGCGGGTAACCACTGCTTCCCTTTCGTAAAAAACTCCTGCCAATCAATGCGCCTGCCGGTACCTGACCTCATCCGATTATCCATCCAATGTGCCAACCGAACGATGCCCCAATGGTTACGGCTCACGCCGTTGTGGGAATAGAGTCCAAGTTGAGAGTTAATCCATTGTGCCAGTGCAGCGGGATAGGCAAGCAGTTCAAAAAAGTTAGATTGTAGGGGCTGAATAGAGAGGCATTCGTTAATGGCTATAATGCCACCTCGTACATGAATTTTGCCCGGACCGAGGCGGATACGGAGTTCGTCGGGTTCGAGTTCAGTTTGCAAGACAACCGGTCGATCATGTTTCCGTCGCGCCTTGTGCTCGGCGCGGTTCTTAGCATAGTTCCAGTGGTTTGTGAACCAAACGGCACCGCCGCGTGGACGAAATCCGTTTTCAATGATACCTCTCGCGCTACCTAAGGTCGTGCCGTGATAGAATTCCATAAACAATTCCCCTTAAAGTTTTAACAGGGTTAACCCGATTCATGACAGATAATTCGTGAAAATCGGCAATGTTTACGGGCGTGAGGCGATTATGACTGAGTTCTCGGTGCGTTTTCTGTTAAGCGGCACCTTCACTTTCCCCAACCGCTGTGTCTTTATCTGTCTCCTCATCCGCGGGTATCTCTTCCGCAGTTTCTTCAGTCGTTGTTTCCGCTTGTGCAGCTGCCTCATGTCTACTACTGAGCGCACGCACGTAGCCCATTCTCAACTCATAGAGCGTGTTCGCCAAGAAGTTGGTTTCCGGTGCTGTGAGATTCCCCTTGGTCTTTTCCTCAAGCATCTCAATGGTATCAATAATATGTTTCACGAGTGGAAGGTTGATGACCACTTCATCGGTTTCGGGGTTAGGAATACCATTTAAGTAGAGCCGTCCGGTTTCCACAAGGTTCGCCAGATAACTAATAAAATCAACAGGTGGAAGGTGCTGCGCTTCCTCCTGAGCCGTAGTCTCTTCCATTTATTATTCTTACTCCTGATTTGTTTCGATACAGAGGACAGATGTTTGCACAAAAGACGCAGTTATTCCTCATCAAAGATAATGATTTGTGCGAGTAAGCTGCCTGCTTGATTATTGTTGTGTGGATTTTCATTCATAGCGAGAAAGATAACACCGTCCGCAGGCGCCGGATTGTCATAGCGCGAACCGACAGCAAAAACGGTGTCCTCAATTTTAGCGACAAGTGCGCCGATATTCGTGCCGGGTAGCAGGTAGTCACTGGATCCAGGGGTCTTTGGGACCCCATCGGCACCACACCATCCAGTCCTATTTTGCAAATCCGGGGACCACGCGCCTTCTGCATCAATAATGAGCCGTTGTCCTTTTTTTACGCGTACGTAACTTTCCTGCCAAACGGGACTTGGACGCGCCGTTCGGATAACAGTTAATGCCATATATGCCTCCATCTATTGGCTATCAGCCGTCAGCGGTCAGTTGTTTGTCGGGTAAACCCTACGGGTATTGCCACAACCTGTTGTTAACCGACGGTTTCTGACCGCTGACTGCCGACGACCCTCTTACTCTTTGTCTCGGATAGTAATATTCGTGATTGCATCACCCATAGCGATGCTGTCAACGACATCCATGCCGCTGATAATGTTCCCGAAAATGGTGTAATCACTATCAAGAATTGCGTCTCCTCGGCAGATAAAGAATTCGGATGCGTAGGAAACGCTTGCCCCCTCCTCTTTCGCCATAGCAACAACGCCTCGCGACATTTCTTGCGAACCGTTCTCAATAGGGAGCGTATCTCCAGCGGCAAGTTTTGATCCTGCTTGGATGAGGAGTTCTTCAGCGCGGTTAAACTTCTCACCCTTATAATACATGACCTGCGCGTTTTTGATGAAATTCTTGGAAGTTTCTGGGGCTTCGGTTGCGAGAAATTCAAATTCAATGGTGCCTTTTGCCGTTTCAATGACGGCTACCACGGTTGCTGGGTCAATCTGTGGTTTCGCCGTGGGCTGTGTTGTGCCTGTACCTGCACGACGTGCGCGCGGTACGGGTGCCGGCCTATCTTCCTGTGCACAACTGAGCACGAACGTAGCAAAGAAACTCGCCAAAATCAAGAGTGCTGCAGTTGCGAAGGGTTGGTTTTGCTTATTCCGCTGTTGCCTTAACATATTTTGACTTCGCCTCCAATCGAATTCTGGTCATGACATCGTCTATCTCTAAGCGATCAACGACATCCATCCCTTGAACGACACCACCAAAGGTCGTGTACTGTCCGTCAAGGTGGGGTTGGGGTTTGAAGCAAATGTAGAATTGGCTCCCGGCTGAGTTCGGCGCGTTTGCCCGAGCCATCGCCACAGTCCCTCTGACATGTGGACGTTGGTTCGGATTTGTGTACTCGTCGACGATATTCCAACCGGGACCGCCTGTTCCATCGCCTTCTGGACACCCGCCCTGAATGATATTCAGACCGGGCGCGTCGACTTTCCTATGAAATGTCAATCCATCGTAGAATTTCATGTTAATCAATTTAATGAAGTTATCAACTGCCACGGGCGCAGCGTCAGGATAGAACTCAAACACAAATATGCCTTTATCAGTTGTAACGACCGCGACCTGCTCTTCAGGTGTTAGGTTACGATTGAAGGGGAGCGCGCAGCCGACTACGGTTATGAACAAAAGTAGAAATGTCAAACTTCCATAGAATGAACCTCGACTTGAAAATTGTAAAAAAAGATGACAAACAGTTTTCATTGACCCTCCTGTGCGATTGCGGTTATCGGGTTTTAAGGCGTGCCCAGACGGTTGCCAACTTGTCACGACCATCAACATCCAAGGGGACAGGTTCCGCCATATCTTGGAGCAACTCATCTTTGGTTAGGGCGTAATTGTACACCTTGATCTCATCAAGTGCACCGGTAAGAAACCGTCCACTCCCCCCTCGGGCACCGATAAAAAGCGGGTCGTTGTTCGGTTTTAATTCACCCTTACACGGCATCTCCGCCTCGAGTTCACCATCAATATAGAGCAGAATATCGTCGCCATCCCATGTCCCAGCGAGAAAATGCCACTCGCCATCTTGGATACTCGGACCGATATTGTCATCGTTGCACGGGTCCGGTAAATCAAAGAATTGAAGGATCGTTCCACCGTTATAAAGCGCAGCGAGATTATATAGACCAGCAACCCAAGCAGTTCCTTTTTCAACACCACTTTGGATCGCTTCTCCGCCTTTAACGATTGCCCAGAACTCAATAGTAATTCCGTCAACAATATCAAGGCTGGCGTGGTCTGGAATTTGCCCAGAGGTCTTGCCATCAAACTCCAACGCTTTCCCGAAAACGCCATCAATTAACTTCGGATTGCCTTTAAAGGTTGCGTCGTTACCGAAGTCGGACAGATCTTTTGCGACATCACCAGCCAATTCATCAAAAGAGAGATGTAAAACCAAATCTTGTGCCTCACCAACCATTGTCATAG
>VXZL01000139.1 GCA_009845505.1 Candidatus Poribacteria bacterium
GTTGGAATACAAATATTGGATTGCAGGGCAAGTTGTGTTTTGCTATACCTGCCACACACAACCGGTGGGTTTTCTGCAATTGTTGTGGCTGGAGAAATGAATTCCGCCAGAAAATAATCGCAGAATGAAAGTTATGAGTTCATACCTACTCCGATCATCGGTTTTGATTTCTGTGTTAAACTATTTAGTTCCTGTGCCTTTGCACTGGTTAGCTCCAAGCAAGGAGTATTAGAGGCTCCCGTGGTTGCTTTCTAGACATTTGCACATCAACGTGGACAGCTTCTTCTGTGAAAGAATGAATCCCAGCCCCTGGCTCAAAAAACCTGCCCCACACAAATACCGGTAGAACCAACTGGTAAAGAAAATGAACCTTCAACGACTAGTTGATTGCCAATCAGTCCTAAAGTTCAGTTCTCTGATGAATTCAAAAGTATTGCAGCAACGAACCTTTAGATCCTTACATACATCGGGAATGTGACGATTTGCGCGTTTTCTCCTCGGCTTCGAAACCTCAGTGGTGACAACAACGCGTTTTTCAGGGTCTAGGAGGGCGTAGGCGATTAGGAACGGGTCTCGTCCAATCTTCCTTATCTCCTCGTCGTTCAAATCTGAACCGTAGCACATCATCACTTGATTGATGAGTTCTCTGTTGACGGTTTCATCAAGTACTATCGTGCCCCTTCTTTTCACCAGCCACTCTATAAGCACATCTTTCTTTCTATTTATAGTCTCACCCTCACTTCTTTTCGCCTTGCTCCTATTTCCTTTCATAATTTCACCATACATCTCAAATGGAGTCTTAGTCTTCTGGTTATGCGCCAAATCAACGAGCCATTCCCAAAACTCAGGAACTCGTTCAATCGGGTAGTAATCTCGATTTGCGTCAATAAGGACGTTGGCGTCAAGCAAGTAGAGCATACCCGATTGTCTACGGATTCATGAATGGGGCGATCATGGAGCCCACATTGGTGGGCTTGACATCCAAGATTTTGGCAGCCTTGGTCGTGGACAGCGCGCCGGAACCCATCATACGACCGGTGAGCGACAACAGTGCCGGTCCGACCCTGTAACGATGAACAACGTAGTAACTGGGGCCACCACGTGATTTGCGGCTTCTTTCACGTTGCTTCCTACGATTGTGCTCCCATCTTTGGGCAAAACGTTTGCGGAGGTCTTCAAAGGTTAACTGATCAATGCTCCCGGAGCGCAGGAGTCGGTAGGCTACCATCGTGTGACTCAAATTTCGTTGCTGGGCGAACGAACTGATAAGCTGTTCCTGTTCGATGATGTCCTGATTTGGTTTGATACCTACCTGCTCGAGATCCTCTGTCGGCAGCAAACACGTCGAAGCTACGGTGTTGCAAAACACCTCGCTTTCCATCTCAGAACCATGTCCGCTAATGCCAGTCTCATTAAGCAGCAGGTGTACCATTTCGTGCAAAAGCGTGAAAGACCAAGCTGAAGGCGAGTCTAGGTTGTTGATGACTACAAAAGGGGCAATCTCGTCAGCAATGACGAATCCGCGAAAGACATCCGCAGGGATGTCGGTATGGTAACTGCCTAAGTTCCCTTTGAGCAAAACGAATACACCAGCAGCCTCGACTTTTGATCGGAGTAGATCGAAGGCCGCTTTCGGACCGGACTCCTCGTAGTACTCGGTGGGCAGATCGAGACCAAGCACCTGATACAGAGCCTCAACAGCATAACTCACCGCTTGATCAGTACATGCTGATACACCCTTGAGGTCTCTCAAAATACCCACGAACGGCAGGGAATAAACCTCGTCCTCGGCTTCAAGTACAGCTCGAACCATACTTTGCCGACTCCGCACTTCGCGGATGAGCGCATCAATCAGATGACTCATCCTGTCGGATTGTATCCCGGAAATCGTGCGGAAGTCGACACCGCGGGTGATGGTAGGTGGCGGCTGGGCTAAGTAGAAAGCAAGTAGCGGTCTGCGATATTGCTGCGCCATTTGAACCAAATTAGCCCGTGTTGGATCTTTGTCGCCGCGCTCCATTGCAATGAGCTTATCAACGGCCGTCATGTCACGGGAATCACGCAAGCGAATCTTTCTTGCAGCTTCATCGGGCGCCAGACCTGCGGTCTTGCGTGCCCAAACAAGAATCTCAGGGTTTACCGTTGGCATCACACCAACCTTTGATGGTGAACTAGGTCGTGGCTATATCCACTAAATAGCAAGTGAACAGAAAATTACAAAAAATCTATCCTCTATCCGCATATCCTTTGAGATGTACCCAAATAGCTGCTAATGATTCCCTTAGACAGTTTCTGCAACTCAGTATCACGTTTCCTCCACTTATGTGGAGACATTTTCCTGTTGTCCGCTCAAAACACTAACCGCAATTACGTCTCCCTGATAGTCAAGTCCCAATCGGATCGCTCTGGATCTGGTCCAAACCGGGACAACCTGTACATCGGAACGCGTGTATCTGCATCCGGATCCACGATGCCGTCTCTTTCAATTCGCCACCGACTATACCAACAATGCTACCCCGTGCAGATAACTCGTTAGGTAGCGTGAAGTCAAACAGGCTTCTTTTTCCTCGTCCTTGCCGAAATTTCACCAGGGTTGGAGAGAATTGGAGAACTTGTGTTTGCACAAATCAGAGGGGGTTGTTGTCTGTATTGCCCAAACTACGAGGATCGTAAAGGATCGTGAACATTTGTCTCAATCCGGCACCGCGCAACCAGTTGTCATGCACACCGCGTCAATGTGGGATAGCGATTCCTAGAGACACATTGCTTGCGATGGCGCCTCGGTACCAATAGTTCCGGGCCAGTGTTGAATTCTGTGTATCCCAAACGTTTTGTATCTTGCGGCAAGCGAGTAGCTTCGGACGAGCGTCGAATTCTGCGATATGGAAATCACGAATGACCCCATTCACGATACAAGTGAAAAGGATCAGATTCCCGGCGAGCAGGTCAGCGGAAAGC
>VXZL01000223.1 GCA_009845505.1 Candidatus Poribacteria bacterium
CGCGTCGGTCGCGCAGCGGTGGGATGTGGATGCGAAAGAGGTTCAACCGATAATAGAGATCTTGCCTAAATTTTCGATCTTTAACGGACTTTGCAAGGTTGATATTCGTTGCGGCGATAATTCGGACATCGACTTTTATATTTTTTTCACCACCGAGTCGGGTGAATTCCTGCGACTCTAAGACCCGCAGGAATTTTACCTGTACTTCAGGGGACATTTCGCCGACTTCATCAAGAAAAAGCGTCCCACCGTCTGCTTGCTCAAACACCCCGCGGCGTTGGCTGGACGCGCCTGTAAACGCGCCTCTTTCATGTCCAAAGAGTTCGCTTTGAAGGAGGTCTTGGTAAAATGCACCGCAGTTGACGGCTTTGAAGGGTCGATCTTTACGTGGACTACTTTCGTGTATAGCCTCGGCGATGACATCTTTGCCGACACCCGTTTCGCCTGTGATGAGGACAGTCGCTTTCGTCGGTGCGACCTGTTCGACTTGACGCAAAACCGTCCGCATCGGTGCGGATTCACCGATAATGCGTCGTGAACTATCGCCAATAACGAGCTTTGGAAGATCCATCTTCTTTTGTCCTCAGTGTGTCTTGAACTGTTCCTTTAATATTGCCCATTGGCTACCTGCAGGGGTTCTGTGGCAGTACGAAAGGATTTCCTGCTATAAGCGAGTGATCAACCACCATATCGCTACTTCCTAATAACTGTCTCTTAACTATTTTCCCAGTCAAAAACTACTTCTAACTGGATCGCGAACTTCCCGATCATGAACTTCTTCAAGCTGAAGGAATGCATTAGTATTCCCAAGTCCACCTCTAAATTCAGGTTCCTTCATTTTTACTAAGATGGGAAAATTTACCATTTGCCCTGATAAAAGTGCTTCGCCTACCTCAAGGTTAGGAAGTAGACTCGCTTCTTCTTCACCTAATGATTCAACAACTCTCTTCACAAAGGTCTGATCGGCTGGATTTACCATTCTCATGATAATGTAAGAGTTGCATTGAGAAAGAGTCGTCTCATCTAAGCGGGAAGGCCGCTGACTAATCACAACCAAACCAACATGAAATTTCCTTCCCTCCCGGGCAATCTGTTTGGTAATAGCAATGGATTGTTTTTGGGCTGAAGCAGTACCACGACTAGGAATGAAATTGTGAGCTTCTTCAAGTAACAGTAAAAACGGCAATTGCAGCCTTTCGTTAACCTTGGCTTCAAACAATTCCTCCGCAATAATACTATATATTGTAGCCTGAAAGTCTCCAGTGTAACCCGCCAAAGATATTACTGAAATCTTACCATACTGTACGAGCTCTTCGCGATTTTGAGGCATGGGTTGTGACTCACCAGTGATTCTTTGATTAACTCTTTCCATCTTACGTAGTTCGGATGCTGCCACCCGAGCCCTTCCGTATATTCCCTGTAAAGTGTCACGTCGCTCCTTTTCTTTTAAATTCTCCCAACAGATATGTTTCAGATACTCAAAATCGTAGGTATTCCCATCCCCGGCATCTTTTATTGATTGAAAAGCGGCATCTTTTATTGATTGAAAAGCGGCATCTGCTATATTGGCAATTAACCAAAGATCGGGTTTAATACCATTTTGACGAATGCGATTATCATTAAGTCTATTAGCTAGCCAGTTTATTCTTTCGCTCCCTTCAGCTTCGTTAAACCTTCTGGACGCATTAAATAAATCACCAAATAAAGCATTCATTGCAGGTGTTAGAGGATTGTCCGCCAGATTGCCGATAATTTGAGCCACTGTATCTGCATCTTCCTCGAAAATCGCTAAGGTGGCGTGATAACGATTAACTTTATTGTTAAGCGATTCAATCTCCCCCAGCCTTGTATAATCCCCATGTGGATCGAAAATAACCATCGGATAATTTTTGTCTGCTAATTGTTCAATAATCCTTCGGGCTGTCCAACTTTTACCCGCTCCAGTCATTGCCAGTATAGCTAAATGACGAGTAACTATAGCATTGCCATCTACTTCTACGTCAACATTATCTCGATTAGAGAGGGTCGCAATATTTATCGCGCTTTGCGATTCATCTTCTAATTTTCCGACTAACACTCGTTTTAGATCCGCTGGATCCGGACCATAAGCACGAGTAGCAGGTTTAGGGGGATATCGTAAACTTTCAAGTTTACCGGACCATCCACCTGTCGTCAATTGTTCATACCCTATCACTTGGCATACGGCTGATACCATCTCACGACTTAGAGAAAGTACGGTATCCATGGGATCAGTCTGTGTTTCTGCCAGTTCGTGCCCTGCTTCAGCCGGAAAGAGAGGATTGATACGCTCTATTCTTTGGACTTTTGCCCAAATCCTTATTTTTTTTAACTCTCCACCGTTTTCCGTCTCATTTAAGGTAGCATCTACTGCGATAATATCCTGCTCCCGGGTCGCTTCAGGTGTTACAGCAAGACGAAATTCTTTGCTCGTACTTTCACCAACAAGGGTCCCAATGACCTTCTCTGTTTCCATTATTTATCTATCCTTCTACAGTTGGTCGAAGAAACCAATCTCGGGGTGTCATATAGATAGCTTGCACTAACACTCTTCGCATATCTGCATCGCTAATTGCACCTTTCTGTAAACTCATCCCCAATGTATGGAGAATCATCTTGTCGCCCGCTCTTGTCATCCAACTTGGCACGTGGGCAAACTTATCAGCGATATCCAAACCCACAGGAAAGCCATAATTAGGTAAGAGGCGCGAGTACAAATATACACGCCGCGCAGCTTCTCTGACTTGATTTTCTCCAAGTTCGGAAAAAATCTCAATCCTAATGGGTTCAGTATTCTCACTAACTCGAATATAAGTTCCCTTTACAGTCGGAAAACCAAATTGGTTGTCTTCTCTCAAGCAGGAAAAGTCTACCGTTGAACTTCCAGACTCTCCTGGAAGCCTAATTGCACCTGCTCCCAAACCACTGGACTTGTTC
>VXZL01000184.1 GCA_009845505.1 Candidatus Poribacteria bacterium
ATTATATACTCTGTGAAAAAAGGAATCAACGCAAATATGAAAATTTCAGGCAAAATTAAGAAGATTAACGTCCTTGACCTACGGGCACCTACATCGGATACGCTTCTCGGTTCCGATCCGTTTCACAAAAAGCCAAACTATTCTGCAGTGCTAACCACGCTGGGGACAGACACAGGTCATCAGGGCATTTCTGTCGCTTTCACCGCCGGTGCCGGCAACGATTGGATTGCCTACGGGGTTAAGGACCTCGCACAACTTGTTGTCGGAATGGAGATGGACACGTTTGTTGCTGACCCAGGCGAATTCCATAGGCTACTCGTTGACCACCACCAATTGCGTTGGCTTGCAGATGGTGTCAATCGGATGGCAATCGGGAGCATTGTCAATGCAATGTGGGACCTCTGGGCAAAATTGGTGGGTAAACCACTCTGGAAACTCCTTGTCGATTTACCGCCGGAGAAAATTGCACAGTGTATCGACTGGCGATATTTACGAGATGCGTTGACCCCTGATGAAGCCGTAGGGATTCTCAACGCACACTCAGAGGGGCGCGATGATCGCGAACAGTGCCTCCGTAAACAGGGACCCAAAGCATATTCCACTGCCGGATGGCTCGGTTTAACGGACGAACAGATTATCGAAACGGTGAATCAAGTAAAGGCAGCCGGACTCGACTGCTTCAAGATGAAGGTCGGACAGGATCTCGAATTTGACAAAAAACGACTCGCTTTCATTCGGGAAGCAATTGGTCCAGAGGCGCGCTTGATGCTTGATGCCAATCAGATTTGGGGTGTTGATGAAGCGATCGCTTATATGAAGGAATTAGCAGATTTTAACCCGACATGGATTGAAGAGCCAACAGCGCGCGATGATGTTCTTGGTTTTGTGAAAATTGCGCGTGCCTTAGAAAAATACGGCATCGGGGTTGCTACAGGGGAACAGGTGCCCTCCCCCGTTATCTTCAAGCAATTAATCACGAGTGGCGCGATTCAATACTGTCAGATTGACGCGACACGGTTAGGCGGGGTCAACGATGTTCTCGGAGTCATCTTAATGGCAGCGAAGTATAGCGTTCCTGTCTGTCCTCACGGGGGGGGTATCGGTTTATGCAACATGATTCAGCACTATGCCCTTTGGGATCAAATCTGTGTTGCGGCGCACTCGGATACACAAGTGGTTGAATACCTTAACTTCCTCCAAGAAGAGGTTTTCTTACATCCGATCCGAGTCCAGAACGGTGCTTATATTACGCCGACGGTTCCGGGGTGGGGGCTTGAGATGTTCCCTGACTTCATTGAGGAGCACGTCTATCCGACAGGCTCCATCTGGCAAGGGAGAGAGGCATCTGGTGGAGTAACGTTTTTGGCGTAGCCCCTTAGCGATTTTCTTTTTAAAATGGTAGGCGAGGTTTGTAACCTCGCCGGTCCTCTTATAGGAGGGCAAATCACGACTTCGCGCCTTCCGCAGATGCTTTAAACGCTTCTGCCCCCGACGCAATCCATCCACCAACACCTGTCATCAAAAACCTAACGCCTGCCTTTACGTATTTTTCGACGGTCGCGTTAGTCGTCAAAGTGCCAGCAACCCGTCCTGCCTCTTGAATGCGAGCAAGTGCAGAATCGAGTGTGTTCTGGACATCTGGATGCGTAAGATTCCCAATATGCCCCATGGACGTTGCTAAGTCTGACGGCGCAACGAAGAATACGTCAATATGATCAACGGTGAGAATTTCGTCAAGGTTATTCACGGCGACGATGTCTTCAATTAGTACCATGACGAGCGTCTGTGCGTTGGCTTCTTCAAAATAGGTATCTACACCGTAACCTTGGCGACTGGTGAACATGCCGCGGTGTCCGATAGGTGCGAATTTCGCGCCGTCCACAACGTTTTGTGCTTCTGCCTTCGTGTTAACATGTGGAACACAGATTCCCATTGAACCACAGTCCAGTGTCCGGTAGATGAGCCCTTGGTCGTTTCGATTGACGCGTGTGATGGAGGTCATACCCCAGAGGTCGCACGCACGCGTCAGGTCCCCGATGCGTGACGCATCAACAGCACCGTGTTCACCTTCCAGCCAGACACCGTCGAATCCGTTCGGGCCGAAAATATCTATATCATCGGCACTCGTTAATCCTGAAATAACGTAGGTGAGGTCGCCAGCTGCTAACTTCTCTTTAACTCGATTCGGTCTTATTTGCATAAATTTCTCCCGTTGGGTTGTTATCTTCTCTAGGAGGGATTTCCTAATCCCGACTTATGACTCGTGCCTGCTGGTTTCTTGTAGGAGGGATTTGTAATCCCGACCTCTGACTGCTGACCGCTGATAACTGACGGCTATCTTATCAAGAATCTCAATAATTGTCCATAAAAAAGTAAAGCGCGCACTTAGGCAGCACGCGCTTTACATTCAGGGCCGTAGTGGTGCTTTCATTATGGTCTATCCACTGGAGCGGAGCAGATGGACACCCATCGCACCGTTCAACAAAGGAAGTGCTGCATCGAAGATAATCCATATCAACCCACGGGTATCACTACTAACAGCAGTAAAGTCTTGACCGGCACCGCTGATGCCGAACCAGTTCCAGAGGAAGATGATCGCTGCAAACATGAATCCATAAAACAGCGTGTTCGCTGCTATGAATTCTTGAACGCTTGCGTCTTCACCGGCACGGCTCATACGAATGTAGCCAAAGATCACCCCTAATATTATGGAGATCAGAGAGAGTGGGTTGATATAGTCCCACGTGGAGCTATTCGGACTATCTGTGGTGGAAGTGTGGTAAATAGGTTCAAGGACTGTTTGGATGGCGACTATCGCCGCGATGACGATAAGCACAACGCCTATAATTCGCTTGAGGGTTTCCATGATTTTTTCCTTATCCCTGAATGGGTGTAGTTAAATCTTGTCCCAAGAAACGAAATTGGTTATAGCATTGTTATCACACGTTACAGA
>VXZL01000610.1 GCA_009845505.1 Candidatus Poribacteria bacterium
ATTCTTTACCTTCCTGAACGTAACCACCTATGACATAGATTTTTCCATCAATGACGCTTGCCGTGTGACTCGTTTTCGGCGTAGGTATCTCTGTTATTTCCTGCCATTGATTCGTTTTTGGCTTGAACACTTCAACACTGGAGAGGTACGGAGTCGGGGCAAGCCTCTCCCACCCATAGCATAAATTTCTCCATTCACGACACCGATTGCTGCGCAAGAACGTGGGTGGTTCATATCTCTAACTTTTGCCCATGTGTCGGTTGACGGGTCATAAACCTCTACAGTTTCCAACCGTGGCTGTTCATTCGTATACAAAAGCCCACCCATGGCATAGATTTTTCCATCCATAACCGAGGTGGAAAGGTAAGATCGAGGTGTCGGCATATCCGCTTTCTGCGTCCATGTGTCGGTTGCCGGGTCATACATTTCTACGGTTGGAAGCACTTTAATTTTGTTCACGTGTCCCGTATATCGCTTAATTTTCTCGCTTTGTTCTCCACCCATGGCATAGATTTTTCCATCTACGACCGAGGTAGCTGCAGCAGACCGAGGTGTCGGCATATCCGCCCTTGGATCCCATGTATCAGTTTCTGGATCATACATTTCTACCTTTGAAAGAGCCCGGTCCCCAAATTCGCCCTTTTCCATCTGAGTTTCGCCCCCTATCGCGAATATTTTCCTATCCACAACCGAGGTAGAAAAGTAATACCGAGGTGTCGGCATGTCCGCCTTTCGCGTCCACTGCGCTGTAGAAAATCTGAGAGTGTTTCCCTGTGTATCGTATACCGGTGGTGTTTCAGGAGTCTGGAGTCCTGTCCCGACCTTTTTATCGGCGGAAGTTGCCCGTTCGACTTGGTTCCGTAGGTCGGGTTTTGAATCGATATCCAAGACGATGAAAGTGTCAACAAGTTCAACCGTGGGTTCTGATACTGCCTCGAAACTATAGGGTCTCTGAAAGTGGACGAGGTATTGACCGGTCGCGCCTAACAGCAAGGCAAGTAGAAGTGTCGCTATGCCAAAAGCACCCCACGGGAGCAACGGTTTTGCAACCGGAGGTGGTATCGGTTTCAGATCAGCAACCTGCTGCATGATGTTCTTGGTGAGGTTGGCAGGCAACTGCACACCCCCGAGCACTTCCTGAACCATGATCTCTTGGTCCTCCCGCAGACGCTCTCGTGCCCGCCGCAGTCTACTGGTAATCGTGTTTACCGAGACCCCTAAGAATTTGCTTATCTCTTTCGCCGTCATTTCACCGAGGTAATAGAGCGTTACGACCGTGCGTTCACTCTCCGGCAGTTTGGACAGGAGTTTTTGGACGATTTCATAGCGATATTTGGTGCCTTCGGCTTCGCGCTGTTCTGCGGCATAATGGTGATAAGCGGCTTCCTCTATTTCTTCCATAGGTGTATCCTCCAACGATTGCATCGCAGGTTTGTGGCGTTGGATCCAATTAATGCAAAGTCGATTCGCGATGACATAGAGCCACCCCGCAAATTGGTTCGGATTTTTGAGGGTTGAAAGCTTTTTGTATGCTTGAAGGAAGGTATCTTGTGTAATTTCCTCGGCATAGTGAAAGTCGTTGACTTTCCGCCACACAAGGGCATGAACACTCTTTTGGTATTTTTGGACCAAGATACTAAACGCTTCGTCATCGTCCGATAAAATTCTACGAATCAGTTGAACATCGTTTTCTACCATGACAATCTCCTATGATACGCGAACAGATTTGGTTGTGGTCACATTCCGATTATAAACCATCTCACAAAGAATTTATAGTGAAACCTACGATTATGATAGATTTTGCCATAGTTGAATTTAGGGGGTTGTAAACGATTGTTAATGTCTTTGATATTGTCGCTGCGGTTCTGCTTTGAGTTCACCCCAACGCGTGGAGAGTTTGCCGTTTGCTTCAACAGCACGAAAACCGGTATCATAGACCACAACGTCTGGGAATAATTCCCAACCTTTTCCAATATCTCCCGTGCCGCCGAAGACATAGATCCTTCCGTTGACTACCGCTGCACCTTGAGGCGTGAAGGGGATTGGCAGTGATGGAATATCGCTCCACGCATCTTTCTGTGGATCATACACATTCACACTCGCTAAATACTCGCGGGCGAATCCGACTCCCTTCCAAATGCTTCCTCCGATGAGATAGATGGAATCTCTAACAACAACCGTCTTGAACCAATCTCTGGTGTCTAACATATCACCCTTTTCCCGCCATTGACGGTTGGTCGCATCATATTCTTCAATGACTGTAAGACCGAAGTGAGCTCGTGGCCGCCATACAAGTCCGCCTATGGCATAAATACGATTGCCGACAGCCGCCACACTTAAACTCGAACGTGGGGTCGGCATTTCTCGACCCTTCACCCAGGTATCGGTGGCGGGATTATAGACATCAACGCGGTTTACCGATTCTCCATTGTGGCGAATCGAACCGCCGATGACATAGATTTTTCCATCAGCCACACCAAGGTCAAAATCTACACGAGAAACCGGCATATCTTGTTTCTGGATCCACGTATTCGTTCGAGGATTATATGCCTCTACGTTCACTGGGTGTTTCCGAAGTAGCGCATTTGCTTCTCCGTGCGACCCCCCGAAGACATAAATGGTGCCGTTGACAACTGCAGCTTTCGCAGCATGGCGTGGCGTTGGTATATCTGCGACTCTCTGCCACGTGTTGGTCTGCGTGTCGTACACCTCAACAGTTTGAATTCCAAGGGGCCCAAAAATTCCTTTATCGCGCTTCGCCTTTTCATAGATGGTGCCGCCGATGAGATAAACCTTATGATCCACGACAGCCGTCGCGAAAGCCATTCTCTTCGGGGGGATTTGCGTTCTCACTTCCCAATCCTCACCCGCAAAGGATTCTGTTTGCATGAGCAAGAGAATGAAAACAACAGTAATCATAACTCTTCGCGGAT
>VXZL01000288.1 GCA_009845505.1 Candidatus Poribacteria bacterium
GTACAAGCCGAACAACTTACTATCCGACCTCAGGCGCGTGGCAGGGAAGATGTGATGCCTTCAGTACACTCAGAAGGTGATGCCTCTGATGAAGCACGGGTCCCAAAGAAGTTTTATGGTTTAATTTACGCCTCTCAAGATAACGGCTACGACCGAGTACGGATTTGCAAGAGTCGCTCTGGAGACGATGCCGTCGCAGATCTCGGGGTCGGTGAATGGAGTGAGTGGTGGTTGGATACCTTTGAGATTGACGGTAAAGACGTAGAAGGTTACGTGCGAATGAAGCTTGTTACCCTCACCGCTACAGCTGATGCTTTTGAACTTTTCGTGCCACAGATTTGGCCCCGGACGGGCTACACGGTTCCAGAAGCTGTTGCCACCGCGATTGACACAGAAATCGGCTCGTTCCTTCAAAACCCCGCGCGCGATGCCCTGGGACAGATGGACGATGATACCTATTTTGAGGTGTTAGACTACCACCACCAACGCCTCGCCGATGTTGCAACGCATCTCGCAAAAAACAACGATTGGGATGTCTTGATGGTGGAGAGCCATGCTCCCGATTACGCCAGTCATTTCTTCCTCAGCCAAGCAGATGAAATTAGCGGTGCTGCACCGGAGACAATTCACCGGTGTCGTGAGGGATTGCGACGCACGTATGCGTCTGTGGACCAGATGATTGGGCGGATCGTAGAATGTGCTGATGACGATACAGTCGTCCTCATCTGTGCCGATCACGGGGGAACGCCAAACCAATTCCGTGCTGTCGATATCGAAAAAGTGCTTGAAGAGACTGGGTTTATCGTTAGGGAGGCCAGCGGCGCAATCGACTGGACAAAAACACGGGCAGTCAACGTCGGTTTGGTGCATATCTTTATTAACTTAGCCGGACGTGAACCCGATGGAATCGTTGCACCTGAGGACTATGAAGCGACGCAACGAGAGATTATCGCTGCACTCCATACCTATAAGGACGCAGAAACGGGACGACATCCGTTTACATTAGCCGTCACCCGCGCAGATGCCGAGATGTTCAACCTACATGGCGATTTAGTAGGCGATGTTGTTTACGCGCTCCGACCCGAATTCGATGGCGCACACGGTAAGCAGCTCCCGTCTGTCAGTTTCGGAATTGGTGGACAGCACTCTACGTTTATTTTATCCGGGGCTGGTGTCCGGCAAGGAATCGCTTTACAAAGACAGGTTCGCGTTGTTGATGTCGCGCCAACGCTTTGCTATCTGTTAGGACTCCCAATGCCTGAGAAGGTAGAAGGCGGGGTCGTTTACGAGGCGTTAGAGGACCCAAATTGGCATTTGACCCAACTCGCAGCTTTAGCGTAAGCACAGTCGGCGCGCCTTTTATGGGCGCGCACCGATATTACATATCTCGCGCAATTCCCCTAAAGTATATGTATTAATAACCTCGGCTTTGGTCAACCACCCGCGACGCGCAACATTCAGTCCGAATCTACGACGCTCAAGTTGTCCGATGCCGTGGGCATCTGTATTGACCGATAATAACACGCCCGCGCTTTTTGCCATCCTGACAAATTGGGAGTCCAAGTCTAAGCGACTCAAGGATGCGTTAATTTCCAATACCGTGTTATTTTCTGCCGCAGCTGCGATGACCTCTTCAATGTTCAACGCATACATAGGTCTATATCCGAGCATCCTACCTGTAGGATGACCGATGATGTTAACGAACGGATTCTCAATTGCACAAATGATGCGCTTTGTCATCTCCGCTTCGGTTAGCGTGAAAAGGCTATGAACGCTTGCAACAACAATATCGAGTTGGGCTAAAATCTCATCAGGAAAATCCAACTCACCGTGTCGTCGGATATCTACCTCAGAGCCAGCAAAAACTGTGATACCCTCGGTTTGGGCATCTAATTCACGAACTTGTGCTACTTGTGCGAGAAGTCGCGTCTGATTTAACCCGTTCGCGACGGTGGAAGAGACAGAGTGATCCGTGATAGCGAAGTATTCCAGACCTTCTGCCTTCGCCGCTGCTACCATATCCTGAAGCGTATGTCGTCCGTCACTCCAGTCGGTGTGTGCGTGCAAGTCACCCCGCAAATCCGTAAATTCAACCAGATTCGGCAAGGTATTATCTTTCGCTGCTGCAACGGATGTTTCGTCTTGTCGGAGTTCTGGTAGAATATAAGGGACACCGAATCTGTTGTAAATTTCCGTTTCCGTTAGATTGCGCGTTGCATTGAAGTTAGTTTCTGATCCTGACGGCTTTACCTCAGTAAGTGCGGCGAGGTGTTCGTCTGTCCCTGTTGTTAAAAACAGCGTTGATTCGTAGGTGGCAGCACTAGATAAATAGATAGACACTGGGAAATCTTGGTCGATACAGAATTGGATGGCAGGAAGTGCATCGCGTCCGTCGCCAGTCAATGCGTCTTGACGTTTTTCGATAAGAGTTGTAGCGTCCGCATCGTATGCGTATTGAATTTGTCGAGTTTCACCAGAGCCCGTTTTGAAAATTATTGACGAACCGGGGTTCTCTGATGTTTCTGACGAATCTGTTATCAGGTACGCTGGTCCAAATTGCGTTTGTGAGAACACTTCAAGCAGTGATTGTAGCGGAGGCGTAAGCGTCCCATTTTCAAGCTGAAATACGCTCTCATCTTGGCATTCAATGATGAGTTCTATACTTCGACATGTCTCTTCATGCCTACGCAAATCTCCTGTGACTTCAGGCTCCCGTGTTATCCATCCTTCCGCTACAAATTTGGCTAAACTCTCGACAATCTGCTGAACGATAGGTAAAACACTCCAGAGTGGACGCTGTTTTTTCTGTTCTATGTGAAACGCCAAACTCTCAGTTATCATTCGGAGCGTTTTGCGTCCGATCCCTTTTATACCCCTAAGTTGTCCGCTCTCTAACAATGCCTGAAAGTCCTCAAGACTCCTAACACCAAATT
>VXZL01000210.1 GCA_009845505.1 Candidatus Poribacteria bacterium
ATATTTGAATCAATCACTCCGTCCGCGTTAATCGCTGTTGCCACTTTTCTCTCTCCTTGCGCAGCCATGCGACACTGTCGCGCATATCCTCCCGATCCGCCCACATTCCGAAGCAGGGCAGATTAGCAAAGTCTTCAGATTCATTGGAATCTTTGTTTTGATTGTCATCTCCGCTAACGGAGGTCAGATCCGTAAGTTCTATTTGTACGCGGACTTCAGTCCCTTCGGGCAAGGAGAGAGGCTTAGATAGAACGATGTGTCCATTGTTTACCTTACCATCCTCTATTATTAAAACCATTTTTTGTCTCCTGTTCTCAGTTTTACGTTGAACATTCCCATTACAGAGTTAGGCTACTTCATTAACCACATCTTCCGAACAGTGTCCGTCTCACCTGCTTGGAACTGGTAGAAGTAAATACCACTGGCGACGGGTTCGCCGTCCCGGTTTCTGCCATCCCAATAGAGCGTTCTGTCACCGCGATCTTGGTGTCCAAGGTTAAATTCCCGGATTAGGACACCGTTTTGTGCATAGATCGAGATTGAGACATCAGCCATCTCGGAAAGTCGATAGGGTATCCATGTTTCCGGGTTAAACGGATTGGGATAGTTCTGAAAGACCTCGGCAGCTTTGATCTTTCCCCATGTGGTGGACTGCTTTCCATGCGGTTCAACGGCAACTATCACATTTTCCGCCTCAATAAAGGTATAGACCTTCCCTTGAAAGTAGAGTTCGTAAGTCTCGACGATTCCAGAGGGCCACGTCAAGGTGACAGAACCGATTTGCGCGTCAGACGGGATCCCGAATTCGAGTTCGGGACTGTCGCTGCCCAGAAAGCCTGTGCCGCAGATAAGTTCTTGCGTCTGTGTGTGAGTGCCTGTTGTCACTGTTACACGTGTGCCGACCCCGTCTCGGTTGCTTTCTGTACCGCGAAGCCGAATTTTGATGTTTTGGTTATCAGTGTTGACATCGTTCTGGAGGAGGGTGTTGCTGGTATTGTTGACAATGTAGAAATCGACATCGCCATCGTTATCAAAATCGCCAGTGGTCGCGCCGCGCCCGACAGCATCGACAGTGACGTTGAGTGCATCGGCTTGGTCAACGAAGTTTCCGTTTTGGTTGTGGTAGAGACGGTTGTGATTGGTTTTCTGGGAATTATCGACATCACCGTTGACGACGTAAAGGTCGCGCCAACCGTCGTTGTCGTAGTCAATGAAGCTGGCGTACCACCCTACGCCTTCGTTGGCAACACCGACGGCTTCAGCGACATTGGTAAAAGTGCCGTCCCCGTTATTGCGCCAGAGGAGATCGGCATCGTAGTTCGTGATGAAAAAATCTAAGTCAGTATCGTTATCGTAGTCTCCGACACAGAGCCCCATCGCGCCTGTCGGTTTTCCGTTAACTTCCGTCACGATACCGGATTGCTCTGAGACATCTTCAAAAGTGCCATCGCCTCGGTTGCGGTAGAGTTTGTCGGGTCCGTGGTCGTTCGCAACGAAGAGGTCTGCCCAAGTATCGCCATCATAGTCAAAAAAGATGGATCCCCAAGCGATGCCATCATCACCAACACCGGCAATCTCGGTGGTTTCTTCAAAGGTGCCATCGCCTCGGTTGCGATAGAGGACGTTGGTTTTGGGAGCGGGGTTTGGATTTAAGAGGGAGGGTGCTCGCCCCCAATTAGCAATGTAAATGTCGAGCCAACCGTCATGGTCATAGTCAGCGATGGCGGGGTTGGTGCCGTGTTTTTCGTCAGCAACATCAGCCTGCTGTGTCACGTCTGTGAAAGTGCCGTCACCGTTGTTCTGAAAAAGATAGTTTGGACCGGCGCAGGTTACGTAGAGATCGCTCCAGCCGTCGTTATTGTAGTCAAACCAGACGCACCCACGCCCTCTTGGCGTGTCTGCAACCCCGGCTTGTACTGCGACATCCGTGAATGTGCCATCGCCGTTATTGTGATAGAGTGCGTTGGGTAAGCCACCGTCGCCAACAACGAAAATATCGAGCCAGCAGTCATCGTTGTCATAGTCGGCGGCGGCAGTCCCGGGACCCAGCCAAGCCCCGGATGCTGCGTCAATAGGAATTTCACGTTGATGGACGTTTGCAGTGAAACTAACATCTGTGAAGGTGGACGCTGCTAAGGTAGGGATTCCGAAGAGCATCATGAAAATAATCAGACGGTGCTGCATAGTTGTTGTCCATCTCTAATACTGGGTTTTTACTGCTGCCCAAGTTGTTGTGGCTTTTCCGCCGGGTTCGACAGGAAAAGGGTTCAGATTGTCTCTAAAGTATTCGTATTCAACCTCTAAACTTCCTGCACCCGCAGCAACACCGGCGTAGACACCGAGCCATACGGGGGGTGTGAGGTCAAATTCGGTCACACCGATTTCAATCCAATCCTCATTTTCCTTGGTTTTATACCAAGCACTGTATTCATCACCATCTCTGGCGAGTCGGAGGAAGAGTTCGGTTTCTCCAAATTCAGGGGTGAATCCGGCGTTTCCAGTAAGACCGCCACCGCCTTCATTCTGTTTCGTCTGATACTGGATCTGTCCCTTCGCAGCTGCATCTCGGGACCAGAATTTAATGGTAACCCAGTTATCGTCCGACGGGCTTTTCACGACGAGTCCATTGACCCCGGAACTGGTGTCCCATCTGGCGAAGAAGTGGGTTTCAACATCGAATATATCTGTGTCGGTCTCCTGATATAGGAAATGAGACATATCGTTTGCCCAGAGATTTCGATTGGGTTCACTGTCGATGTAAAGGAAGTCCGCACGGGTTTCGCCAACGTCCCATTTTGGGGGTTCGTTTTGCCATTCCCAATTCGGGTTCTGTAATTTGCCCTTCTCAAAGGGGTCGCCGAACGATTCGTCTGCGGCGACTGCTATACCTCCGAAAAGGAGCATGAGTAAGCACACACTGGCACTATC
>VXZL01000636.1 GCA_009845505.1 Candidatus Poribacteria bacterium
GTACACCATTCAAAACCTTTCTTTATTCCATACGATAATATAAACAATGTCTAATTGCGTGTTATCAAACCACGTTTTGAACCCTTGGCAAAGATGAAATTTATCCATCCACAGAAACAGATGTCCAGACGGGATAAGCACGCTGTCAATTCCCCGAATAAATTCGCCAATTAATTCTTCGGGCATTTGCATCAATGAACATCTGCGTTTCTCTCTACTCTTTCCCTCATTGCCATAATTCATTCTGTCAAGCACACCCCGATACTGCGGATCAAGAAACGCTACAGGCACTGACTCTTTTGGAAGATGGGATAGGAGCTTCCGTCCATCCATCTTCAACCTTGTATTCGGTTTCAGAAAATCAGGCAAGTCTATGGGCGGGGCTTGTACGGCCCGTTCGGTAGAGAATACTGTGCTTTTAACTTCATCCGTTGTGTCAGGGAAAAGCTTGAGAGTTTCCTTTACGGAGGCCAATTTCTTCATAAATTCTCCTCGTTTTACTTCGCGTCTTGATTCAACTGAACCTCTTAGCCATTCGAGGGCAAGACTATTGGATATCCTACTCTGCTGTCAAAACCCGCGTTAAGATCTGATTTACCAGTTGCGGGTTCGCCTTTCCACGAGTGGCACGCATCACCTGCCCGACAAGAAACCCAATCGCTTTCTTTGTGCCATCACGATAGTCTTGGGCGGGACCGGGGTTCTCCTCTACAACCTGCAAAACGATGGCTTCTATCTCCGAGGTATCTGTAATTTGTGCTAACCCTTTCTCAGCAACAATCTCCTTCGGCATTTTGCCGGTCTCAAAGGCATCGTCGAGCACAGATTTGGCGATCTTGCCGCTGATGGTCGCATTTTCAATCAACCCGATGAGTTCGCTGAGATGTGCGGGTGTGACCTTTGAATCTTGAATCTCAATCTCTGCCGTGTTAAGCAGTCGAGTCAGATCACCCATAATCCAGTTTGCACAAGTCGTCGGTTCACCACTGAGTTGCGCGGCTGCGTCAAAGAATTCAGCGAGTTGCCGGGTACTGGTCAGAAATTCAGTGTTCTCAGGAGAAATAGCGTAGTCGGCGATAAAACGCTCTCGACGAGCGGCGGGGAGTTCAGGGAGTGCTGACTGAATCTCAGTGAGCCAGTCATCATCCATCTGGACGTGAACGAGATCGGGTTCAGGGAAGTAGCGATAGTCGTCCGCCTCCTCTTTGCCGCGCATTGCCATAGTTCTGCCGGTATCTGCATCAAACAAGAGCGTCTCTTGGACGACCTCCTCACCCGCGTCTAAGATGCGTGCCTGTCGTTTCACCTCATATTCCATCGCATCAATCAACTCTTGGAACGAGTTTTTGTTTTTGATTTCCGTGCGCGTGCCTAACGCTTTACTGCCTTTCGGTCTGAGAGAGAGGTTCGGCTCACATCGCAGGCTTCCTTCTTCCATGTTGCAATCGCTGACACCAATATATTCCAAAATCTCCTTGACGGCACGGCAGTAGGCAATAGCTTCGTCAGGAGAATGCAGTTCGGGTTCGCTTACAATTTCAAGTAAAGGAACACCGGCGCGATTGAAATCCATAAAACTACGGGTCGGATCACCAGTGACTTCGGCGTGAATGGATTTTCCAGCATCCTCTTCAAGATGAATTCTGCGGAGTGCAACGGTACGAGGTTCACCTTCAAATTCAAACGTTACCTGTCCACTCTGACACAACGGGATGTCGTATTGCGAAATTTGGTAGTTTTTTGGTAAGTCTGGATAGAAATAGTTCTTGCGGTCAAACTTACTGGAAGCCGTGATTTGACATTCCATCGCCAAACCGGCACGAACCGCAAACTCTAAAGCGCGTCTGTTGACAACAGGTAGTGTCCCCGGCATCCCTAAGCAGATTGGACAGGTACAGTCGTTTGCCGAGGCACCAAAGGTATAAGCGCAATTGCAGAAAAGCTTACTCTCTGTGCATAATTCTGCGTGGATTTCTAATCCGATAACTATCTCATATTTTTCCATTTTTTAACAATTCACCCAGCTAAGTCTTGTTTTAAATGGCTACCGGCAGTCAGTTAGCCGATAGCCAACCGCTTTTTAAGATAATTCGTTGACGACGGCAACATTCGCTTCCACTTCACTTTTCGAGGTCATGCCAATGGTCATAGCGTGCACACAAGGCAGACCCATCACAAATTCAATTGCTTCACGCTGGCGCTCCGCATCTTGTGCCAATTTCCCCATACCTAAAACTTTCATACCGTAGATACCCTTTCCAGCAAACGCCATCTGTTCCATTGTTCGGATAACATCAGCAGGCGATGCGTCCATACTAACCCCGGCGTGGTTAATCCGTGCCAACACAACTTCGACCCATTCTGTCATCGCGGATGTTTGGAACGCCCCGTAATCGTGACAAGATACACCATGTGCGCGAATCAATCCTTGTTCTTTACAACGTGCGAGTGCTTCCATCGCATCTGGATAGCGTTGCGGCCAGTCAACCTGTGTGAGGCAGTGGAGTAGGACAATATCTACATAGTCAGACCCGATTTCTTTGAGAAATCGCTTTACGTCTGCTTCTACGGTCTCTCGCGTTCGAGATGTAGTTTTTGTCGTGATCGTGACACTTTCCCGTGGTAGTTCTTTGAGTGCTGCCTTCACATGTGGATGGCTTCCATACTGATCGGCAGAATCCCAAAAGGTCACACCTTTTTCGTGCGAAAATAGGAGCAAATCGCGTAAGGCTTCAAATCCCAAGTCCGTCTGATTTGAGCGTCCGTTCCAGCCATTTGACCCAGTGCCAATCGAGAGTCGTGAAACATTTAAACCTGTTTTTCCGAGTGCTACAATTTCCATCAGATACCTCCTGCGTTTTTATATACACCGCACCCAAACCGAGCAATCAGTTAAGTCTGCATTAAGTGTAACACAA
>VXZL01000567.1 GCA_009845505.1 Candidatus Poribacteria bacterium
TTTGAGATCCGCAGAACATTTTCTGCACGGGTTGATAAAAAAGTGCGGGAGTAGCTCAGTGGTAGAGCTCCACCTTGCCAAGGTGGAAGTCGCGAGTTCAAATCTCGTCTCCCGCCCCATCTTGAGGTGGCGTAGCCAAGTGGTAAGGCCAGAGTCTGCAAAACTCTTATTCGTCGGTTCGATTCCGACCGCCACCTCCATTACTATCTTTCCAAGAACGGGCGGTTAGCTCAGGTGGCTAGAGCGTTTGCTTGACATGCAAGAGGTCACAGGTTCAAGTCCTGTACCGCCCATCCTTCCAAAAATTTTACACCAACTAATAAAGGTTAACGCAGTACTACCCCACTAAAAGCGTGTGATCAGTCGGGAACTCTTTTTCTTTTGGCCATCGCCTCTCGAACGTTCTCACATCTTTGCCCAGTGCCTCAGCTGCTTGGTCATGATCATCATATATGTATGGTGCTCGGCGATAAATATTCCTCTTAATTTGCTTAAAGGTCATTCCGCCGAAATAGATACAGCCATGGCTGCCCCGCAAACGCTTAGATAGCACTTTCAAATCGAGGTGGACAATTCGTATCTGATCCTCTGGTGCTTTCTCCTCCCATTCGTTTTGAAAGAAAGGATCCAAAACGAAGAACTTGATTGGTTCTATAAGAAGTCTTTTGATCACATTGTTAGGAATCAGTTCGAGCGAGCGCGAAGTCCTTGTAGATGTCGAAAATGAATCTGTCGCGTCATTTCCATCATCTTCTGTCGGATACGACAGCCACTTCTCAAGCTCCTCAAGATCAATACCCAATTCTTTCACTGCTTTTTCTTTATTTTCACCATGTGCCTTTACGACCTCCCGCAGAACTGCAGCAAGGCTACTGTTGAGGGTTCTTCCTTTTATACTGATGGGCTCAACTTCCTCTATGAGTTTGGAACCCGCTTCATCTCGAAGGTCTGATAATACAGAAACAGCGGCATCAATCACCTCCTGAATACGTTCCGATAACTTAGGAAACGTTAACCAACTCGTGTGCCATTCGACCAGCCAATCATCAATTTCGCGTTTGGCCTTATGGGCACGGGCACTCCCGTCATTAGCGAACACTTTCCACCACTCAATGATTTGGCTGCCAGTGATATCTGACCGCCTATCAGAGAGCAGCTGACAGAACACCGCGACTGGCAAATCAAGCAGGTTCTCATACAGTGGTGTTTCTGGCATTTCTGGCACGCCTCCGTCTGAACCTCCATCCCAGATAGTTTGTGGGAGGTCGTTCAACAGAATCACGTCGTCTTGGGAATTTATCGCTGCCCTTTTCAGGTAATTCTCTAACTCTCTAACGTTGCCGGGCCAATTATACGCTTCGAATAATCTCATCACCTTTTTAGAAACACCGTACATTTGCGTACCATTTTCTTTTTTAATACGCTGCAGAAAGTACGCGACGAGTAACGGAATATCCTCCACTCGTTCTCGCAAGGGCGGCAGGGAGATTTGATAGCCGCAGAGACGGTGGTACAAATCCTCTCGGAACTTTCCTTCTTCAACCAGTTGCTCCAAATTCTCATTGGTAGCACTGATCACACGTACATCTACTTTACGCACCTTAGTTTCGCCTACTCGCGAGAAATTTCCTGTTTGCAGCACAGTCAGGAGTTTCTTCTGGAGTTGCGGGGTCATATTACTAACTTCATCAAGAAAAAGGGTGCCACCATCCGCCTCTTCAAATTGTCCCGGTTTACCCTTTGGATCCGCATCTGTGTATGCTCCCTTTACATAGCCAAATAACTCACCTTCAAGGAGTTTATCAGGTAACGCACCGCAATCAATTAAGATAAACGGTTTCTTTGCACGTCCACTTTCTTTGTGAATTAAGCGCGCGACCAGCCATTTTCCGGTGCCTGTTTCACCTTCAATCAACACTGAAATTTTATTGTCGGCTACTCGTCCAATTTCTTTATTCACTTCAAACATTGGTCTGCTTTCTCCAACGAGAGAGTCCTGCTCCTCAGGCATTTTTATCTCAGGAATCAGGGCTGTTTCGTTTCGGATAGATAACCGACGAAACACGAGATCAAGGACTCTATGGATATCTTCCATATTAGCATATTTAGACATAACATCTAATGCCCCGAAACGCATTGCCTTTCTCGTTGTGTTTACCTCTGCTCTAATTACAATTACAATTACATCTGAGTACCTGTCCTTAATTTTTTTCAACGCCTCTAAACCATTTATCCCTGACAATTCCACATTGAGCAAGGCAACTTTCAGATTCTCGGATTCCTCAATTTTTACCAAACCTTTGTCAACGTTGTCAACAACAACAGGAAAGTAGTCCTTCGTCTTTAGGAAATGCTCCAATCCATCCGAACCTTGATTATCGTCAATTATTAATACTTCTCTTTTCATCTTGTCTCCTCTGTTTATTACAATATCAGGACTTACGCAAAATTACGGAATTCTGCCTATTTTCACAAGCTTCGGTGCGGTTAGAATGCACGTTGCATAAATCAAAATCAACGGTATGAAGTCCGTATGGACTTCACCGGGAGCGAGTACGCCGCAAAACCGCACCTACCAGCAGAATGCGTAAGTCCTAATAGATAGCCTAACATTCTTGACAGATTTTGTCAAATACATGGGGATTTTGCTCCCTAACCTAAAGGATAGGTTTCAGGTTTTCCAAAGAAATTGGTGAAAAAGTCAAGGGAGTTTTTTTCTTCGCAAAACCTATGCGGATTTTTACAAAACTCCTACTGTTTCTTACAAAATTTGTGCTGGAGTCGCTATTTTTGCGCCCGATATTGACAAAATTCGCTTGGCACGAATTTTGCTAATACTAACATACTGCCTGCAACAAAAAAGCAAGTAGATGTAGGAACCCAATAATTGTTGGATCGGCTTGGGAG
>VXZL01000343.1 GCA_009845505.1 Candidatus Poribacteria bacterium
ATAGACACCTATGTCTGGTCCCAAACCCCCTTTGGTTCGGGCTATTTTTGTTTTAAGCTATAAGTTAAGAGGCGGATTGTTACGGAAGTCTCTTAATTTATTAACTCTTAACTATGATTTTTTTACAATTTATTCGTCAACACTTCCGCCATAGATAACAACTCCTGTGAGACTTCCGCAAGGCGTTTTCTGCGATTCATCGCCATCTTTCGTAAAATTTGGTACGCTTGTGCCTCGTCACAACCGCGATGTTGAGCAAGGAGCTCCTTTGCGCGCTCAATGATTTTACGTTCGGCGAGGCTTGTCTTAGTTTTCTCAAGTTCCTCCTGTAATGCCCGGAATTCATAAAACCGAGCAACTGCCGCCTCAATGATCGTTTTAACTCTGGCGCCGGTGAGTTCTCCAACAGCATAAGCAGAAACACCTGCACGCGTTGCTGCCTGAATCGTCTCCGATCGCTCATCACGCGAAAACATGACCATCGGACACGGATAGCTTGCGTGAAGAGAGTCAACCCAACCGAGTATTGTCTGTCCGGGAAAGTCAACGCCTATCAATATAATGTCGGGTTTTAAGTGTGAGACCTGGCTTATTAAGTCTCTCTGCAGACGCAGCGGCGCAGCGACCTCGTACCGCCCTGCTTTTAGGATTCGGATTAATGTAGCGGCTCGCTCTCGATTGTTATCAATGATTAAAACCTTTGGCGTTGAAGTGTCTGTTTCCATCCTCCACCCTTCCCAAGTCAATTTCACGTAAATCTGCTGAATTAACGAGGAGCGTCGACTTTAATATGCTATTAGCAAAAACCTTGCCAAAAGTACGAATTGCGCGCTGCAGCTATATCCACAAGGGTTTTGTCAAACAACAACCTTGCAAGATATTCAGCATGTGCAAATTTTTGCCTGTTTTTTTAGCAAGAGACACGCATTTTTTCCTATTTTTTGGGCAATATGGAAAAAGAGGATTGGAGGGGTGGAAGAATGGAAGATTGGAAACAGGAACGCAACTCACCCTTCACGCGTTCACGCGTCGGACGGTATAGATAGAAACTTGGGAAGTCTGTCTCTCTAATGTAACAGGAACGGTAGATTTTTGATAGAGGAAGCCGTTGTCGGCGATATGTTTGAAAAATCCGAGAGCGTTGTTTCGATTTGGTTCGGAAAAGAAGGCGGTCCCATCAAGAGAAAGATGGTTCTGAAGAAACGATAAAATCGGGGTCCAGTGGTGTTCTTCGTAAATGACATCGGCGGCGAGGATATACGGAAATTTGCAGTTGAAACAGGGCGTGTTCCAATCCATCTGAACGAAATCTGCATTTTCTTCAACACCATTTTGATCTGCGTTGTGTTGCGCGAAACGGACGGCTTCCTGCTCTACGTCTGTGAAGACCACACGCGCACCCATCTGACAGGCAACAATTCCTGTCAATCCAAACCCACATCCAATCTCCAAGATATGTGCGCCCTTTAGCCGTGCCCCTATTTTCTCCACATGGCGAGCAAGACCAATCGAGGATTCCCAGAGGTAGGTCCAGTAGGGGAGATAGAGTTTGCCTTCCTTGTCTTCCCGACTGAGTTGTTCGAGAAACCAATCGGGTTCTTCTATAAGCGTGAGTTGGACCCTGCGGGTTTTCAACTTAACAATGGTACTTGTTAGCGGATAGTCTTGTAGTCGGGTTTTCATTTTCAACCCACATCGGCGAGATTAGGAATGCACGTCGCATTTGAGCGAGGACGCTGCAAAACCTCGCCTACCCAGTGAGGGTGTTTATTTATCTTTAGAATCGCCCATAAAGAGTTTAGCGATTTCATCCGTCTCAAACACAGGTAGCGGTTGTCGTGTACCAGCAGCACCTTCCAACCACAACCCACCTTCAGATGGCAAAAACGTTCCGATGATGTCGGCATTGATACCCTCCTTACCGAGGGCTTGGCAAATCGCTTCGCCTTTTTTGGGGTCCGACGCAATTAACATGGCACCCGATGAAATAACACCAAGTGGGTTGAGCCGAAACATATCACATAATGTTTGTGTTATATTTCCATACAGTCTTGATGAACCTAAAAGTTTATCCAAATAGACAACAACTCCCAACTCGGCTGCGGTTGCCAATTCATAGACCGCAGTTGCGATACCCCCTTCTGTGACATCGTGCATAGCATGGACCCCACCCGTGGCAATTGCGATTTGTGCGTCCTTGAGTACAGAAATCCCGGGATGTGTGAGATAATTCTTTGCCTGCTCCAAGAATAGATCGTCGTACTTTTCACGCAACTGCGCTTCACACTTACGGGCAATAATTGCAGTTGCCTCAATACCGATTCCCTTTGTAAGGATTAATGCGTCTCCTACGCGGGCATCTGCTGAAGTGAACAAGCCATTTTTATAGGTAATCCCCATCATTTGTCCTACGACCACAGGTTGCGTTACGGCTGGTGTAACCTCAGTATGTCCCCCACAGAGTAGGATGTCAAATTCTGCACATGCCTGCGTGAGTTGCGTCATGATGTTGCGAACCATCGTGGGTGTCGTCGCGGCTTCGGGTAGCAGCAGCGTTACCAACAACCATTTCGGCACGGCACCCATTGCTGCAATGTCATTGCTATTGACGCATACGACATACCATCCAATATCTTCAGTCGCAAAGGTGATCGGATCACTGGTAGCAACGAGGTAGTTGTCGCCTAACGCAATGACAGCGGCATCTTCCCCGAGTTGTGGACCGACAACCAGACTTGTACTTCCATCGTGTGTGGGCAGAAGCTCCTTTAAAAAATCGTGTTTGAGTTTCCCAACAGGTAGGTTCATGTTTTTTATTAAATAAAAATTTTGTAGGTTCGTAAGCCGGATGCCGGTCCGATGATTGCCCAAGTGCTGCCGATGACGTAATCGCCTAAGATTAAC
>VXZL01000254.1 GCA_009845505.1 Candidatus Poribacteria bacterium
TCCACGAACAAGTGGCGCGATCGCTTTCATAAGAGATATAACTTCATAACGGGTCATTCTCACAAAAAGTGTGGTTGGAAAACCGTGCTTGTAATTGACAGGCAACTTTCATGCACATCGGTGTTTGTAAAATCTGGCTCCGCATTCCGCAGAGCCACTCGCTAAAGGCGAAACGCCGAGTTATCAAAAGCCTTGTAGCAAGGCTCAAGAACCGATTTAATATCGCGATTGCCGAAGTGGACGCACTCAATGTGCATGAAGCTGCGGTATTAGCAGCTGTATCCGTTTCTAACGATGCAGCACATCTGAACAAACTCATCTCACACGTTATTACCTTTATCGAGGCAAATGTAGACGCTGAGTTAGTGGATTACAAAACTGAATTTTTCTTTTAATGAAGATTGCAGGTGAAAACCTACTGTTATTAAAGATAGGGAAATCATGGTAAATAATAGAAGGCAAGATCGGGTTAGTGCCCTAATTCAACGAGAACTGAGCGAAATTATCCAACGTTCTGTTAAGGATCCACGCGTTGCCCTTTGTACCATCACACAAGCAGAACTTTCACCAGATTTGAAATACGCCGATGTGAAAGTTAGTGTCATCGGCGACAAAACGCAAAAGGATAATACGCTCGCGGGTCTGAAAAGCGCGGCGGGATTCCTTAGGCGAGAAATCGGCAACCGCCTGACGCTCCGCTACTCACCAGAACTTCGGTTCGCCATAGATGAATCTGCGGATTATCTTTTTAAAATAGATGGGCTCCTTAAATCCGTCGAATCTGAAGACGAAACACCTGAGAACGATACTCCGGATCTTTCATGAACACCCAATATATGGCAGATATACATAATTACAGGATACTCTTGGCGTTACTGGATCGGTATCAGCATTTCGCGCTCTCAACGCATATCAACCCAGACGGTGATGCGATTGGTTCCGAACTCAGTCTCTACCTATTCCTAACGGAGTTAGGAAAATCCGTTAGAATGTTCAATACTGACGCAGTGCCGGTTAACTATAGATTTCTGCCATCTTGGGATAGCATCGAAGATATACATTCAGTCGGGACGTATCGTCCAGAAGTTCTGATTGTATTAGATGCAAGCACATTGGAACGGATTGGTAAGACCCTATCGAAAATTTTACTGCCTCTACATACGCTTGTTAACATCGATCACCATACAACAGCAGAAGCGTTCGGAGACATCAATCTTATCGAACCTTCGGTTTCCTCTACATCAGAAATCGTATACACACTCATCAAACACCACCAAACACCAATAAGCAAAGCATGTGCGCTCTGTTTGTACACAGGACTCATGTTTGATACGGGTTGTTTTCGGTATAGTAACGCGACAGCAGAAACCCACCGTATTGCAGCAGAATTAATTGAAGTAGGGGAATTTGCGCCCGATGAAGTCTATCGATATGTCTATGAACACATCCCGGTCAGTAAGATTCGCCTATTGAGTGAAATTCTCCGGACTTTGCAAGTAACAGATAATGGCAAAATCGCATCGGTCTATGCTACACAAACGATGTTCGGGAAGACTGGCACAACTCCTGAAGCTGTGGAAGGTGTTGTAAATCAGATTCAAGCGATTGCAGGCGTTGAGGTGGCACTGTGTGTATGCGAGCTGCCAGATGGAAGTACGAAGGTCAGTTTACGGAGCCAAGGTCAGGTAGACGTTAGTGAGCTGGCTTCAGAGTTTGAAGGTGGTGGACATTCACGCGCCGCGGGTTGTCGGATCGTGATGCCGTATCTATCAGCAATTACAGCCCTTATTCATAGTGCCCAACGATACATCGACCAGACCCCACGAGATGTGGTGATTCGCTGAAGGATTGAAAACGTGGAAAACGCTGGCAATAAGAATGATCCCGCAATAGCGACAACGATTTATAATTTTGAGGACATCGTTGAATTCGAGAGAAATACGGTGGTTACCTTCGGCGTGTTTGATGGGATCCACATAGGACACCAAGCGGTTATCAAGACCCTTCTGCAACGTGCTGCACAAGACAGATTGCTGAGCGTGCTGGTCGGCTTCTACCCGCATCCACTTGCGTTTTTATCTCCAGAACGATGTCCACCTATCCTGACACCTCTCTCCAAACGTATCGAAATTCTTCAGCAATTCGGCATTGATAAAATCGTCATTCTTAACTTCGATGCCCAGATTGCGGCAATGTCTCCAGAAACCTTTGTCGAAAAGGTACTCTTGGAAAAATGCCGAGCCAAACACGTTGTCGTTGGATACGCCTGTCAATTTGGGAAAAATCGTGCCGGTAATGCGCAACGATTGGCAGAAATCAGTGAGGATTACCCATTTGATGTCTCAATCGTACCACCAACAGAAATAAACGGTGCGCCTGTCCATAGTACCCGTATTCGCCAAGCCCTCGCGAGGGGAGACCTCCGATGGAGTGCCCAACTACTGGGTCGCCCGTACTCACTGATCGGTGAGGTCATCCACGGCGATGGCAGAGGCAGGCAGCTCGGTTTTCCGACAGCAAATATAGACACTCGCAACCAAATCTGCCCACCCAACGGTGTATACGCAATCCGCGCGAAATTAGAGGGCAAATGGTTAAATGGTGTATTAAACATCGGAACCCGTCCGACATTTAACGAATTGAATTTTCAAGTAGAGAGTTACTTTTTTGATTTTAATGAAACTATCTACGGTAAATCGGTAGAAATCTTTTTCGTGGAGAAAATTAGAAGCGAACGAAAGTTCCCGAACCTTCAATCCCTTGTGCAACAGATACAACGCGATGTTATGGCTGCTGCGGAGATCCTTGCTGAATCTGCGCTACAGTAGGATGGCACCCCAAACTATTTGGACACAAGAGTTTAATTTGAATTTCAGGTTGATATGTGGTATTATATATTAC
>VXZL01000309.1 GCA_009845505.1 Candidatus Poribacteria bacterium
ATCCTGCCATGCTAAGCACCAGAAGCAGATAAAGCGGGACGAGGTTTTTGAATGGTTGCATGGGAGAATCCTATTCTATCGTTAGTGTGATTTCGTTGGATACGAGGGATGCCTTTCCACGACGTGCCTTGACAGGTAGATAGATATTCCTCTCCTCGTCCTTGCTTCTTTCTTGAATGAATTTAATCTGTTCTTGGTAATAGTTCATCGCGTCCTGTTTTGCAGCGGCTTGAAGATTCGGGTCGTTCTGAAGCCGTGCGAGGTCTCGTCTTAGCTCCGCTATTTCTGGATGTTCTTCAGTTATGGATTCTCGGTATACTTCTAAGTCAATCGCGAGTGTTACGGTATAAGTGCCGGGTTGTAATTGATAATATCTCTGTATGTCTTTCAGCGTCAGTTCTTGGTTCATGGATGCTTTGAAATCAAACCCCTGAATACAACGGACAGATTTTCCGTCCTGCTGGCCGTATTTTTGCGGGTTTTCTTGTGTGATTGCGCGTTTCGATTCGACGATTTGTCCGTTTGCGTCCTTCACCGTTACTTGTGTGAAAGCACCCTTCGTTGCGACAGCGAAAAAAGGCACGAGTAGATCGAATTTACCGTTCTGAATGTTGACCTGAAGAGGGATTTCTTCCTTTGCTGTATAATTTGTTTTAAGGGTTGACAGTTGAAGCTCGGCAATCGGACGCGCCGGTTCTTCCGTTTCTGTGGTGGCAGCGGTTTCATTACTTTCCTGCTGCGTCGTCTGCATGCTTCCGACACATCCAGCGAGCGTGACAATGAAAAGAAAAAGATAAAGCGTGACTAATTTTGGTGGGATTTTCAAGTTGGTATTGGAAAGTATCATTTTATGCTCCTAATGTTTATTATCTCTAACGCAAGTTGTTGCTTGTTTGTTAGTTTGACTTTCCGAGTGGTCGCAAACTAAAAGTTTACGCTACAAAATCTTGTAAATAGCAACTTGGGTTAGGTCTAAAGTGTAATGCCTAATCCTGGTCGGTCAGGGACTTCAATGAATCCATTGACCATCTTCTCTGGCGGTGAAACGAGATCCGCGCGCCACGCTACCTCTCCCCAAGCGTATTCAAGGATTGCGAAATTTGGCACACTCGCCATGCATTGTACGCTCGCAGCCGTTGCAACGGGACCACTCGGATTATGCGGTGTTACCATGACATTGCGCGCAGCAGCAAGTGTGGCGATTTTTTTCAACCCCGAAATTCCGCCGACGTGTTTGACATCCGGTAGGATATAATCTACTTCTGCGTGTCTGAGCAATCTATCGAAAGCTTCAGGGGTTCGTAAGCGTTCACCGGTTGCAATCGGGATGCTGATAGAACGGCTGATATGCGCGAAAGCATCAAGATTGTCCAACGGGACTGCGTCTTCAATCCAGAAGAGGTGCAAGTCCTCCAGTTCTTTTGCGACCTGTATGAGGATACCCGGGTTAAAGCGGCTGTGGCAGTCTACCATCAAATCGATGTCACTACCGATTGCGGCGCGGATTGTGCGAATCCGATCAATACCGGTACAGATGGCAGGCGTGAGACTCCCGCTTGATATATTTGCCGTTGAAACGTCGTCAAAGGGGGCGCATTTTATAGCCGTAAATCCTTCGGCAACAGCACGCTCGGCGTTGCTGGCGAACCCGGATGGGCTCCGATCGACTGTGGCGCGGTTAATGTTGGCATAGAGACGGATCTTTCCTCGACATTTGCCCCCTAAAAGTTGATAACTCGGCACATTCAACGCTTTGCCTACCAGATCGCACATTGCTTGCTCAATCCCACTGAGTGCCGTGTGATAGGTGTGGCTTTCGGTATCACGATAAAAACGCTGACGGAATGCCTCCAATTGGAAGGGATTCCACCCAATCAGTGCGGGTTTGAGGGTGTCAACGACGTGTTGAACCTGACCGTCATCTCTACCGTGGGAAGCCTCACCGACCCCGACTGTGCCGTCGTCGGCGTGGAGTTTGACGAAGAGCCAATTGCCGCGATGATTTACCTCAACGACTTCGGTTTCTATGGTTTTGATTTTGGGTGTAGGCATTATATTTATATTTTAAGCAGTGGTGTGGCGAGGCAGTCGTGCCTCGCCGTGCGATATTCTATGATGTCGCTGCCCATTTTACGCCTTGGGTAAGGAATTTCTGCATACCTTCGCGCTCAAATGTTCCGGGTCCGTGTCCCAAAGTGGTGTAAAAGACGCGTCCAGAGCCGTAAGGCTTTACCCACGCCATGGGGTGTGCCTTGCCGAACCATTCCGCGGATGCCAAGACGTGAATGTGCGGATCGTGTGCGGAGATATAGATTTCATCTTCTACATCGAAGTCTTCAACGCCTTGGGTCGTTGGATGGTTATTATCCTCAATATGGACGGTAAAGGTTGAACCGGGTGGATGCCAATTAGAGGCTCCACCGATGAGGTCCATTGCCTGGCCGCTGATCCACCATGCGGTACCGTGGATTCCGACCAACCCTTTGCCTTCACTGACAAATTGGAACAAGCCTTCTTCTTCAGCGGGGGCTAAATCGGAGATACGCTCGACAGATCCGTCTTCTCGGCGTTCCGTACGTGTGAAGCCTGTACCAAAGACGCAGGCATCGTAGGTATTCAAGTCAGGTGATGCTAAGATCCCTTTGTCCTCGGTGAGCGTTGTTGCAATATCGGCATCTTTAGAAAGAAAGTCGTGAATGACCTCGGCACTTGCATTAAAGCGGTGATTTTCGCCTGATAGCACGAGAATTTTCGACATAAGAGCCTCCTCGGTTTGACTTTGATTTTTTCTCTGAGATACATAGTGTTCCTTTTACATGGGATACCGCTATCAGAAGGAGTGGTGGCACTCCCAAGCGGGAGGTGGTATCCACTGCCACCATGCGTAAGTAATATAACAT
>VXZL01000148.1 GCA_009845505.1 Candidatus Poribacteria bacterium
GTGTGTGCATCTCTCAGCAAGTCCAACGTAATCAAGGAGTGCCTCAGCCTCTTTGTAAGTCGTTTTATGATTCGATGTTGTGATTAATGCAGCCATTGCGACATTTTCAAGTGCGGTGAATTCCGGTAATAAATGATGAAATTGAAATACGAAACCGATTTCCTTGTTCCGGAACCCAGCGAGGGTCTTGTCTGGTAAACTGAAAATATCGTCTTCGCTGTATAAAACACGACCCGCTGTTGGTCGATCAAGTGTCCCAATAATGTGGAGTAGCGTACTTTTTCCAACACCCGACGCGCCTACAATTGCGAGTAATTCTGACGTGTAGACATCAAGGTTTATGCCTTGAAGTACTCGGAGTTCCGCGTCACCATCATAATACGATTTATGTAAATCTACAATACGGATGAGGGGTTCTGCCGAGTTATTCATGTTGCAATGCTTCAATAGGCTTTAGGTTTGCTGCTTGCCATGCCGGGTAAAGGGTCGCAAGCCAGCAGATTAAGAGTGAAAGTACATTGATGAAGATAACAAAAAACCAATTTACCTTAATCGGCATCTGATTCATCTGATAGATATGACTAAGTCCAAGTTCTGCGAACGAAATGGGTCTGACGGCGCAGTAGAGTGCGAAGCCTATCCCGATGATCCATAAAGCCCAAATGCTGAACTTCCACCCGCCTCTGTTTGGTAGTGCTCGCCACAATGCGATAAGGACCTGTAGAGAAATTGGGACAGCGAGAACGATAACGTACCAGTAAGAAGGCCGCTCGGCGTTGGAACTTAGCAACCAGCAGAGTGCCAGTCCCAGGGCGGTTCCGAGCATTGTCCCAAGTGTCCCAATCACACTCCCTTGAATCATGAAAATTCTCATAATGTTACCGCGGGAGGAACCGAATGTTCTCAGCGTTCCAACATCCTTTGTTTTTTCCATGACTGTCATAATCAGTGTGCTTGCGATATTAAAGGAGGCAACCAAAATGATAAGTGCCTCAATAATAACAGTCGCTATTTTTTCCAGTCGGAGTGCTGAGAAGAGCGGTGCCTGTATCTCCATCCACGTTCTTGCGTCGGGGATCCCCTCTAAAACGGTAAATTGAACAGTATTTTCAATTTCTCTGGCGATTTGTGGTGCTAATTCGGCATCACTTAATCGGACAAAAATCGTATTAATCCGGTTCGCTTTATTATACAACTTTTGGGCATCATTTATATGAATAAATCCGAAGTTGTTATCATAGACCGCCATTTCTGACTCATAGAACCCAATCACAACGAAGTTCGCCAAGTCTGGCACGAGCATTGATGCGTTGACCGGATGCTTTACAAGTTTAACGACGAATCGTAAAACATCGCCTTTGATAAGACCGAGGCGAGCTGCTAAGCGTTCACCGAGAACAATACCGCCTGTGATTGTTTCATTTCTGATAAGACGGGCGTTTTCAATGTATTCTGAGTTTTGGAGATCCGTTGATCCTGACACCAATTTTGAGAAACCTGTGACTATGTCCTCTTGGACTGGATCGATGCCTTTAATATAGATAACATCTTGAATGGCATCGCTATATTCTGGAAAGACCGCAATCTGGGACAAAATAACCGGTGATGTCGCTACAACGTCCTCAATTGACGCAATCTGTTCTATCCGTTTCTGATAATTGCCAAAAAAACTGTTATCATGCAACCGTAAGACGACATGCGCTTCATTGGCAAGAAATCGGTCTCTTAATCCGTGTTCAACTCCGTCTAACACAGCGATGACGAGAATCACTGTTGCGACCCCGAGAGCGACACCCCCAATAGAGATGAAACTGATAATCGAGATAAAAGACTGTTTTCGCCGAGAACGCAGATAACGGGAAGCTACAAACCATTCAAATCTCATATTTTTAACTATTAAATCTGGTCACCATTCCACTTCGTTTCATGGTGGTTTTTGGTGAAGTCCATCAGTGCTTTGCGTTTTCAGCAGTTAGATAATGGTTAGACCCACTGCTATATGCTAAGACGAGGTAAAAGCTGATGAATCATAATCTGCTTTTAGCATCCCGTATCCGATTGAGTCCTCAAAGATTCCCCATTTTTTTGTATGTTGTCGGCGATGCCCTTCAGCGCGCATCCCGATTTTTTCCAGCACGCGACCAGAGGCGGGATTTCGTGTGAGGCGGTACGCATAAATTCTGTTCAACTTCAACACTTTAAAACTATACGCGACCACAGCCTCTGCTGCCTCGGTGGCATAACCTTGGTTCCAGTAAGATTTCCCTATCCAATAACCGAGCTCAGCTCTCTCGTGCTCTTGCTCGAGTTCAAGCCCTATTGCGCCGATCAGGTTTCGCTCTGTTTTGCGTGTAATTGCGAAGTTTATTGCTTCGTCTTTTTGATAGACCTCAGAACATGAGCGAATCCATTCTTCCGCCATGCCATCTTCATAAGGATGTGGGATGCGGAGGACTGTTGATGCCACATCGCGATCACCTGCGAGGCGTTGTACATCAGCTGCGTCTTCAAGTGTCAGCGAGCGAAGTATCAATCTTTCTGTTTGGAGCGTGGGAGCAGTTTTCATTTTTCTACAAACTCACATTTCCGTATGCTATATTGGACGGTGTCCTCAAGATAATCCTTTTCTTTGTCTTTGGGAAAGAAGTTCGCATACCGCATCCCAATTTTTTCCATAACACGTTTGGAAGCGATGTTTCGTGTGAAGTATTTAGCATGAATACGCTTCAGTTTCAACACTTTAAAACTGTACCTGACCACAGCCCGTACCGCCTCGGTCATATAACCACGGTTCCAATAAGGTTTACCTATCCAATAACCGAGCTCCCCTTCCTCGTTTTCGTGGTTGAGTCTAAGTGCTATCCCGCCAATGAAATTCTTGTTTTTTTGATGTGTAATT
>VXZL01000330.1:0-1727 GCA_009845505.1 Candidatus Poribacteria bacterium
CTTGTAGCATAGCCTGTTAGGCTGTGCCATAGCACGTCCGCTTTTTAAACGAATCACATCTGATTAAGACAGTCTTAAATAAACAGGAGGATTTCCATGCTTAATTATTGTACACCAAGTATCTCACTTTCAACACAACTCTGTCAACCTGAAACCCTACATACCGCGTGGCGAAAGGTCCGCAGCAACAAGGGCGGCCCCGGTAGCGACGGGGTCACCCTTCAACAGTTCGAGGCAAACCTCGCGAAACATCTCCGTCAACTCTCGCGTGAACTCGCCGAAGAACGATATTACCCACTTCCGATTCAAAAATTCACGATGCAGAAATCGAACGGTAGCACGCGAGAACTCTCTGTGCTAACCCTAAAAGATCGGATTGTGCAGCGTGCGGTTTGTGATCTCATCTCGCCGATTTACGAGGCGAAATTTCTTGAATGTAGTTTCGCCTATCGTCCCAATCGCGGCGTTCCACATGCTATCGCGGAAGTCACTGCTATCCGATCAGAAGGTTATGAATGGGTCGTTCATGCTGACCTGGAGAGGTTCTTCGACGAAATGGATACGCGTATCCTGATGCGCTTTCTCCGGGCATCGCTGAAAGAACCGGCGATCCTTCGGCTCATCCAGATGTGGTTGGATATGGGCGGCGTTTTACGACCCCCCAAATTTCCAACATGGGGCACGCATCTCGAAAACACCGTGCATCATATCGGTGAAGGCGTTGAAAGCGTGATTAACCAAATATTGAATCGTACGCCAAGTTTTGGACACTACAACGAGTATGAGAATGGATTGACAGAAGACGACTGGGCAGTCGACGCATCCGAGATGACTACGATGCCCGGTCCGTTAGCACAACCGGGAAAAGAGATGCTAATGAACTTAGGGAGAGAAGGGCTGCTTCTCCTACTTGCCAATGCAAAGCGGTTATGGAAACCTCTCGCAGCGAAGCACCTGCTCATTGCCGCACCGTTGGTTGTCGCCGCACTCGCTGCACCGACTGTAGGAAGTATGGTGAAAGAACGGATGAGCCAACCCCGGAAAATCGGTATCATCCAAGGTTCGCCCCTCTCACCACTATTAGCGAATATCTATCTGCATCCCTTCGATAAGGCGATGACACGATCAGGCATACGGCTTGTCCGATACGCAGACGACCTGCTCATCCTCTGCCGAAGTGAAGGCAGAGCACACCACGCTCTTGCATACGCTCAAAGACAATTGGAACGGCTCAAGTTAACTTTCAACCCAGAGAAGACACAAATCGAACGCTTCGACACTGGGGTTGAATTCCTCGGACATATCTTTGACGGTGATGGCTGCTACCAGCCTATCCCCGACTCCCGGTCAAAAGTCTTGCAAAACCAGGTCCAACAGGTCCTGAAAAACGGCACATCACAAGTCGTACGCTCAGGCAGACTTGTAACGCAGCGAGGCAAAAACATCGCCACACGGTTCGGCGAACGTTTAAAACAACGGACGTAGCACAAACTTTATGAATTTTAAGAATTTAAATCGGTAATTCCAAAACGTGCGATGAATCGCACTACTACGAACCAGTCCGTTTGTAGTAGGGAAACCATTCATTGCCCGTCAACTTCAGTAACTCCTCAACGTGCGATAAATCGCACTACTACGAACCAGTCCGTTTGTAGTAGGGAAACCATTCATTGCCCGTCAACTTCAGTAACTCCTCAACGTGCGATAAATCGCACTACTACGAACCA
>VXZL01000330.1:1737-2897 GCA_009845505.1 Candidatus Poribacteria bacterium
GCCCGTCAACTTCAGTAACTCCTCAACGTGCGATAAATCGCACTACTACGAACCAAACCGTTTGTAGTAGGGAAACCATTCATTGCCCGTTAATCTTTAGGAGGCATCAAATGGCAATCCTTTACATCACCCAACAAGGCGCAATGCTCCACAAATCCGGAAACCAAATCCTCGTGAAAAAAGAACGCGAGGTCCTTCAGGAAATCCCAATTGTCCAATTGGATGAAGTCGTTATCTTCGGCAATGGACACATCACAACACCGACGATGGGATACCTGCTTGATAAAAGCATCCCAGTCTCTTTTCTCTCCTCACGCGGAAAGTATAAAGGAAAACTCCAACCCGCGTATGCCAAAGATACACGCGTACGCCAACAACAGTACGCCGTTGCTACAGATTCAAAGCATTGTGTGGCGTTAGCGAAGTGTTTCGTTCGCGGCAAACTCACAAACGCCATCCGATTTTGCCAACGACAGCGCACCCAAAATGCCGAAATTAAGTCAGCAATCCGTTCTGTGCGTCAAACCGTGCAAAAACTTGAACGTGCGAAGAATTTGGAATCGCTGCTCGGATACGAAGGCACGGGCACAGCCGCCTATTACCGCGCATTCCGGCAACTGCTACGCCACGATTGGGGCTTCACAACGCGACAATTCCGACCACCACCCGACCCAATTAACGCCATGCTTTCACTCGGTTATACACTCTTACACAACCATGTCTATACCTTCACCCATGTCGTCGGATTCGATCCATACTGCGGATATTTCCATCAACCCAAGCACGGACATGCAGCACTCGCATCGGACATGATGGAAGAGTTCCGCCAGATTATTGTTGACGGATATGTGCTTTCACTGATTAACAACAATCGGGTTAAACCCGAAGATTTTGAGCAAACTAACAAGGGCATCCGATTCACAAAAGAGGCATTGGATCGCTTTCTGACTGGGTACTATGGACGGATGCAACAAAACTTTCAGCACCCGATACGCAAGGAGAAAACAAACTACCTGCGTTGTGTTGAACTTCAGGTCAGGCATTTGGCACGTGTGATTATGGGCGAAGATGAGATCTATAGACCATTTCTCATTGATGTCTAAAAACGCTTTACTTCATGCGTGGATGGCCCCCGTGCCCATCCACGCATGACCTTATGC
>VXZL01000682.1 GCA_009845505.1 Candidatus Poribacteria bacterium
AAATAAGGATGAGTGCAAAATTGGCTACATGACTTAGCTGTCCTATCTTCTTGTAGTCTGAAAGATTTTCGATTAGAGGTTTTATGTGAGAGAAAAGTCTTGGGATTGATTCCGCTATTCAAGAGATACAGGAACAAACACTAACTAATTATGGTTTCCTGCTGTGGAAATTGTCCGAAAGAGCGGCGTGTGGGTACAAGACAATGCTGATAATCTTGAATTACTCGTTAACGCTCTGTCCAGCCTATCGCCGCTAATTTTTTCCACCGCGAGAGAAACGCCTCTGTTAAAAAACTGTCAAGCTGCCAAATGTTCTGCTGTGGATTTTTTTCAAAGAAGGTACCCATCGCTAATACCAGAATATCTTTGAAACCATACGGTGTTTTAACCTGTGAAAGGTCTTCATAGGTCTGAATAAGTGCAGTGTGAATTCGGAGAAAGTTCAGTGCTGCGAAACTAAACGCATTCAGTTTCAAGTAACCGTCTTCGGTCTTTTCCCAAGTCCATTCGGGTTGATAAAAGGCGTGGAGCTGCGCCTTACAGAGTTCAACCGCGGTGCCAAGGATTTCGGACAGTTCCTTGTGTTTTGCTGCATCCTCTGAAATATTAAGCTTCTCACAAATTTCCTTATGTAATTGCTGTTGCGTCGATTCAGAAGCAACCCAGTTTTGGAAGACTTCGGCGGCATGAACAAAGCAGGTACGCAGGTCTGCGAGTGTTAAATCGAGTTTGCTCGGAAACGCTTTGAGTAAGGAAGAACTCGGCAGCAGATGTTCTTGTTCAGCGTGTAACGCTAAGAATTTGTATTCTACCACATCCGCCAACATCTCGGCGAGAATAGGTGTAAAGGCAATGATTGCGCGTTCGTACAACTCCGCATCTATGAATTGTTGGAGTTTGACCGAGTCAAGTTCTATTGTGCCCCTCTCAGTTTTGACGAATGTGTCAGCGAGCGAAGTCTGCTCTCCTAAGACCGAAGCCGTCTCCATTAAAGATAACGGGCGTTTAAAAAAGGTCAATTCGGTATAAGGTTCCTCAAAATCGAGGAGACTCTCCTGCCACTGGTGCCCCCAAGTATCGTGGATTAAATATTTGTCAAGCTCCCCTAAAGGAAGGATACCGACCATACGCGTCAACGTTGAGGTGATTAATTCCAAGGACAACCCAGCGTCGGCAGCGATTTTCCGGCGGAAGGTTAAGTCCAAATCCGCCGCATCAAAGGTACCGAACACCGGGAAATGGGCGAAGGGTTCGACTTCCCAAATTTTTCGTAGAAATTTTTCGTAATCGGCTTTCGGACGTTGTGCCGCGTTGTTTCCCCCGCGCAATTCATCCGTAGAAGGCAGACAAAAATAGAGGGCGGAAGCAGTTTTCACCAACTTCACTTCACCTGCTTTAAATGGCGCATCCGGGTGTAAAGACCGAAAAAGTTGTAGGATATCGGCATCCAGTTTCGGGTTATCCGACACCAGATTGAAGCGCGTCTCTAAACTCTTCATGATGCGATGCCGATAGCGAAGCGGACTCGTCCGTATTCGTCAGACGTTCGGTGAGCCAGTTCACCATTTCCGAATTCAGATTGAAAGCACGCTGAAGTTCGGATTTTAGCCGTTCTTGTTTTTCAGAAGTTACTGGCGCGTCCGGCCTAAAAAGCCTGAAAATTTTAGAACCCGCGGTATCTAAATTTTCAATTTCTGGATGATGAACGAGTGCCGGATAGTGTTCAAGGGATAACCAAACGGCTTCAACAAAGGCAGTGTCTAAAGTCTCATCATCGCTATGTGTTGAGGTATCTCCCAAAAGCGGACGTGTTTCCGCCATTAATTCATTATGATGTCTGTAGAATGTTTTAAGTGTTTCGTTTGAATCGGTTTTCTGCGCTTTTTTCGCTTTGTTGATTTGTTGCGTCAACGCTTCAAATTTCTTTAAACGTTCTAAAACAGATTCCCAGCAGCTCGGGATGTTATCGTAGTGCCATTTGTAAAGTGCCATAACTTTTGTCCTCTGATTTTTTCCTACTCTTCATCTGTTGTTTGTTGAGGGGTATCGTAATCAAGTGGTGTTAATTCGCGTATCTTCGCATCAACCTGTTTTGCAAAGGCGAGACTCTCGTCGAGTTCAGTGCGTAGACGCGTGAGTGCTGTCTCATCGCTATCAGGATTGAGGGTTAGCACGCGAGCATAGAGGTGGGAAAGTTGAATAATCGTCTGATGAACGTCTTCAATTTGTTGCTCACGGTGCTGTTGAAGGACACTTTTAACAGTTGCCAATTGCGTATCTCTTGATTTTTGATACATTTTAAGTGTGTCTTTCAAGCATTCAACCGCCTGTGTGAAGAGTTGAGAAACTTTGTCAGTAATGTCAGCCCGGACACTCATCGGGAGTGTTCCGAGCCACCCATCGTCGCCTGCTTCTTCCTGAAAAGACTTGTGTAAGGCGCGGAGTTCTTCAAGCATCGTTTCTGTTCGGGCATCTCCATCAGCCGCAAGTGCTTCATGCAAGCTGTTCAGTTCGTCTTCCTGCTCTTGCTGGACTTCCTGGAGCATCTCACTGTGAACCTGTCTGGCGATGTCTTCTGTACCCGTTGCCCATTTGCTAATCAACGTCCCGATGGGCACCAAAATACTGAGAATCGCACTCCCGAATAGATAAAGAATTTTCGGTTCTAAGTTGAGTACCCAAGAGGCAAAAGCGAGTGATACGCCCACGGCAAACGGGAAGATTACGTAAGAATTGCCAAGAAGATGAAGTAGGAATTTCTTCCGAAACAATTTCCGATTAATCACTGGTTGTTGGTTATTGGTTATGGATTATTCGTTGGTTGTTAGTTATAAGTTAAGAGGGTTTTGGTAATAATTCACTGCGCATTAGAGTACTCCAG
>VXZL01000540.1 GCA_009845505.1 Candidatus Poribacteria bacterium
GGTATCCCCTTCAAAATAGACCCCCTCCGTTATCGCGTCGTCAATCAGCGACAGGTGCCTTTCTGTAGCGGGATCAACGCCGACGAGATTAATCGCACTGACATTCGCTGGAGACGTGATCATCCCGAAAACGAGCACTCTTTGCGTCCAATGTTGAACGATGGTTTCTTCAGAGAGACTCGCTGTCACCTCATCAAGGGCTTGGATTGTCAATGAAACCTCTTGTTCGTCTCGGAAACTTTCCCGGTGAATCTGCGCATCACCGAGGAAAGAAGCGGTAGCCGTCCGAATCAAAATCTCTTGCATCCCTATCATGAGGGCATCCATAAAGATGAGAGCGGTTAGACCGATACCGATCGCTGTCGCAGCGATAATGGTCTGCCGTTTATTCCGAAAGATATTTCGCCAAGCAAGTTTTACTAAAATCAACCACATTTTTCTAATTTTCCTTGCGGTTCGGTTAGGTAGGTTGAAGGTTGAAAGTGCTTTTCCGTAGATCCGCTTTCCACTTCGTTCCAAGCTTCGCGCTCTTCTAAAAAAGGTTGTGATATACTTAATGCTTCTTTGCTGACTGCTGACCGCTGACCGCTAATCTAATGTGTCCGCATCGCTCTTGCTGGCAGAATCCGGGCTGCTTTTATCGCAGGGAACAGACCGACCACCGTTGCTGATGCCATAACCGTGATCGCCGGAATAATTACGGATCGGACGTTCACTACAGCATACAACGTCTTGATTTTCATGCCCCCAAAGGTGATTTCTTCGGGATATGTGATGCCGTATATAGACAGCAGATAATTAACAAGGGCCCCAAGGAGCGCACCAACGCAGATGCTACCGAGTGTTATGATGACGACTTCGCAGATGACGAGCCAGAAAATTTGCATCGGTTTTGTCCCAACCGCCTTTAGCACCCCATACTCGCGCGTCCGCTCCAGTACTGACATCAGCACTGTATTGAGGACACCGATAGCCACAATCAGCATAATCACCCAACGTGAAATGGCATCCCCTTGTTGATCGGATTTCATGGCGCGATAGAAGGATTTGGCGACCACTTGCCATGGAGCAACATCAAGCGTCGAATCGTTAAGGCTCGCTTCGATGGCAGTCGTAATTTTACTGACCTGATTGATATTTGAGACAATCACAACGATTTCATGTGCGCGCCCTGCAAGCACAAACAATTCCTGAGCATCTTCAATGTGTAGATAACATGCTGTTCGGTCTGTTACGTCGTCCCCACTCTCTGCAATTCCAACAATCTTATACACATCGTTCGCAAGCGAACCGTCTGCACCCTGCGAGAAGATCACAATCTCACTACCAATCTTTGCAGAAAGCGTCTTTGCCAAGTTTTTCCCAATAACGGCTTCGTGCGAAGCAGTTTCTGCTAATACCGTGCCTTCGACCACTTTTTGATCGAACCGAGTCGCTTTCGTCTCTCGTGTTACATCAACGCCGATGATTTGTACACCTGTACTCTTTTCACCAACCGAGCCGAGTCCCGCCGCATATACCCGTGGTGTCCACGCTTCAACTCCCGCAACATCCTGTATTACTTCTCCGACAGCAGTATAGCCGTCAATTGTCTCATAAAGCGATGGCTTATCAAGGTATCCTATACAGTGCACCTGAATGTGTCCGATGCGATTTCGCGTGAACATGGAGATGATGTCCCCATACGCACCGTCGGACAGACCGATGGTTAGCGACAAGAGCGTGAAACCGACAACCATTGCGAGTGCGGTAAGGATTGTCCGCCGCTTCTGGCGGAAGATGTTACGAAACGCAATTTTGAGTATCATACTATCTTCTTCTCTGAAGATTTCGGCGCGTGAAGATTTTATCGTCAATGTCTGAATCGTATGTGGCATTCAACCATCGGACAACCGTTTTATGTCCTTCTTTGTTTTGAGGAATCATCTCCATCACAGACGGTGCGATTTTATCACCAAACGTCTTAATCTCTTTGAAGTTCATAACCCGCATCAAATTCCCTTTTTCGTCATAAAAGTGCTGCCACACCGGTATATAATCGTCGGATCGCACAGCTGCAACAATCTTTCCCCAAACGATCGGAGAATCCTCTTTCGGGACAAGTTGGACATAGAGATGATCTGGCAATGCATCTTCAGGTGTAACAAACTGGTAGGTATAATCATTGAGCATGGACGACTCCCGAACCAAGTCGTCATTCGTGAAATCAGAACCCATCCATGACCCCATCATCATTGATGGTGGAATCTTCATCACCTTGTTCGTCTTCGGAAGGTAGTTCCACATCTCATTCCCAATGCGGAGTGTCGCGACCCCTTGTTCTTTCTTTGGGGCGGTAATGCGGATAAAGGTCTTGCTCATCCCCTGTGTCCATATTGTCATCGCCAGCGTACGTTCCCAATGCGGCGTGACGATGTGCATCTCCATCTCGGCGTGACTGGTTTCACTCCGATAGAGTTGATCGATATGTTTGATGACGGATTCGATGTCAGATGTTGTTTCTTGGGCTAATGCGAACGGGCAAAGGAGGAGAGCCGTGAGGAGCAAAGAACATATTGTCAAGTTTCGTGTTATTTGTGTTTTATTTTGAGATTGCGCCATTTGCTTGTGTATCCTTTTTGCTTTTTAGGTTGTGCAATATGGGGAACCTGCCAATTTTATCTACATTTTTTATTATAACACATGAGGCTTCAAAGTGCAAAATCTTTCAATTAATAGGACTTACGCACTACACCGGTAGGTGCGGTTTCTAACCGCACCGATCCTATGGTGGTCCGTGTCTTTATCGTCCGAAGATACATGTCTCAACTTAATTTTGCGTAAGTCCTGAATTAACACAGGGCTATTTAGTTTTAAGAGTTAAGTTTACCTATGTA
>VXZL01000527.1 GCA_009845505.1 Candidatus Poribacteria bacterium
AAGGAATAGTCGACATCTTCCATCGCTTCATTTATGGTAAACCTTAGAATTAATTAGACATTCAGCACCGGTGCGGTTAGGAAACCGCACCTACCGGGGTGGGGTAAAATGTCTGTTTATTTTTCAGGGTTACCATAGTCAGTTACGCGCATTACGCGCATGGCCCCTGACCACCAGTATTTTAGTTTGAATTTAAGAGGTTAATGTCATCCTAAAAAGACAAGATGAGTTTATAGCGTCGTCCCAGGACGTCCTGAAAAATATCCAAAGAGAAGAAAGGCGGCATGTCATATAGGTCATGCCGCCTTTTTTGTAAAAAGTGGGCAATAGCACACAAACTAACAGTTTGTGCTACAAATGTAGCATCGAATTTCGATTCTCGACAACCCATAACTCATAACCCATCACCCATAACCCACCATTAAAATTCTTGACTTTTGGCCGAAAATACGCTATACTTTAACCCAGAAAAATCACACAATCGGAGGACATCTATGAAGCCCTATCTACTCATAATTTTACTGACACTTGCACTGGCATCCACACTACACGCAGCGTCCGAATATACGATCACAAATAGACACCGCGTCATCGAAGAGACGACCCTGAACGACAACACTGTTCCTGTCGGCACAAAACTGCCCGCCGTAAGTTTTACAACACTCGACGGTAAGACACAGAACTTAGAGATACTCACCAAACAGGGACCTGTTGTCGTTACGTTCCTTGCAACCGAATGTCCTGTCGCGCAACGTTATACAACGCGCCTGAAACGCCTCCATGCCGAATTTCCGACACACACCTTCGTTGCTATCTATCCCAATGAAAACGATTCCATAGACGAAGTGAAGGCACACGTCGCGAAGTCGGAATATATGTTCCACATTGTGAAAGATGCAACAGGCAAGCTTGCACGCATTTTCGGCGCAACAATGACACCGCAGACGTTTGTTGTCGATACACAACGCACGCTACAATACCGCGGTGCGATTGACGATAACCGCTACGAGACGCGAGTCAAACACCACTATCTCCACGATGTCCTCATCGCAACGCGCGACAACGCATCCGTCCCCGTTCAAGAGACGGCTTCGTTCGGCTGCACGATCCACTTCCCTGAAGCCGCACTCCCCGACGAGGTCACTTATAGCGAACACATCGCCCCGATCCTCCAGAAACAGTGCCAAGCCTGTCACCGTCAAGGCGAAGTCGCGCCGTTCACACTCGCTGACTATAGCGATGCGAAGGCCTGGGCGACAGAAATCGCAGCGTATACACAGGCACGCCTCATGCCACCGTGGAAACCCGCGCCCGGCTACGGAGACTTCAAGAATGAACGCCGTCTCACCGATACCGAGATTGAGATGATTGCGTACTGGGTCGAATCCGGGGCACCCGCAGGCGACCTCGATGCTGTGCCACCTGCACCCGAATTTCACGACGATTGGGCACTCGGTGAACCCGACTGGATCGCGGAGATGCCCGTTGAGTATGAGATTGAACCGGAAGGCGAGGACGAATATCGGCAGTTCATCATACCGACGAACTTTGAAACGGATATGTACATTCAAGCCGTTGACGTGCAACCCGGCAACCGGAAGACCGTCCACCACGTCATCCCTTATCTTGATGTGAATGGCGAGGCGCGTAAACTGGATGCAGAGGACCCGAAACCCGGCTATGTCACAGAAGGCACGGGCCCTGGGTTTGACACTGTGGGGTCTCTTGGGGGTTGGGCACCTGGGATGACACCCATTGTGTTACCGGAAGGTATCGGCTATCTCTTACCGAAGGGTGCGGACATCGTTATGCAGGTACACTACTACCGCACGGGACACCTCGAACGCGACCGCACGCGCTTGGGGCTCTACTTCTCGAAAACGGAGGAGACGACGAAGCTTCGTATCGGTGATGCGACGAACAGCAAATTCGTGGTGCCACCGGGTGCGGATTGGTATGCCGTTCAAGCGCACGAAGACTTCAAGCGGGATGTCTATCTGTTGGCGACGATGCCCCACATGCATCTCATCGGGCGGGATATGCGTCTGGTCGCGACGACACCGGAAGGTATCCGGCACGATCTGATATGGATTCAGGATTGGGATTTCAATTGGCAGGACATCTATCACTATCAGGATCCGTTATTTTTGCCGGCTGGCACGCGTGTGGAATTGGTAGCACATTTTGATAACTCGGCAGCGAACCCGACGAACCCGAACGACCCACCTGTTCCGGTCGGTTGGGGTGAGAAGACGACGGATGAGATGTGTATTGGGTTTTTGTATTATGTGAAGGCGAGCGAGTTTTCGCCTGTTTCCCTAAAATAATAGCTGGCAAGGTAGGTGCGGTTTGTAACCGCATCGGTCTTCCGTTTCTCCTAAGATATGTAGGTGCGGTTTGTAACCGCACCGGTCTTCCGTTTCTCCTAAGATATGTATTCTCCTAAGATATGTAGGTGCGGTTTGTAACCGCACCGGTCTTCCGTTTCTCCTAAGATATGTATTCTCCTAAGATATGTAGGTGCGGTTTGTAACCGCACCGGTCTTCCCCAAAAATAATACCTTATGAACACCCTCCCGAAATACCGCAGCCATACATTGCGGGCAGGCAGAGCCTCCATACCAGGAGCATACTACTATATCATAATCGTTACACATCAACGAAAGCGCATCCTTGCAGACGACAACGTAGCGTCAATTATTTTCAGAGCATTTAATTGGTTAGAAGTGGAAAACCGGTTAGAGCGGATATGTATTATGGTGATGCCTGACCATGTACACACGGTTATTAAACTTGGGGAAGGGCAGACGCTCACCAAGGTTTTGCATTCTATGAAACGGTTTACTGCGCGTGAGATTAATAAATGTTTGTCGCGGGAGGGGGTTCTTTGGCAAAAAGGTTATAGCGATTGGGGTATTCGGACAGAGGAGGCGTTGAATAACACTATCCGTTATTGCTATATGAATCCTGTAAGAGAGGGGTTAGTGAGATCGGCGCGGGATTATCCATATTGGTGGTGTAAATTTGAGATGGAATAGTTCTGCATTTCACCCTCAGCCGGTGCGGTTAGAAACCGCACCTACTGGGTTTAGGAGAATCTGTCTTCTTTCTGAGTGGGGTGCGGTGCGGTTAGAAACCGCACCTACTGAGTATAGGAGGCCCTGTCTTCTTTCTGAGTGGGGTTCGGTGCGGTTAGAAACCGCACCTACTGAGTCTGGAGGAGCCGTTAAAAAACACCCACCTCACAATAAAGAAGCGACCGTAACCTTCTCCAAATGTTCCCGCTGCGATTCCCGTAGATCACCCAACACACGCTCACGCGCCGCAGACGATACATCCAGCGCAAGATGTCCCGCTATGTTTTCCTCCACCGCGTCCACAACCTGCTGCAACGTAATTTCCGCCAACCCACGCGCCGGCAAAAATCCGATCGTGTCCCCGTCCACCTCATAGATCAGCCGTGCCGCCTTAAACCGTTCGAGACACTGATCCACGATGTCTTCAGAGATACCCGAAAGCGAGGCGACCTGCTCCGGTGGACACGCCCCGCGCCCCTTAGAGAAATGTTCCGCGACAATCAGAAACAAAGTAATCACATCCGAAGCGTTAAGGTAGGTGCCACCTACTGACCGAAACCGCTCCCGCGGAAACGGTGTCGAACGGAAGTGTTGCACCGAATTCGAGACCTCCGCCCCTAACAAGACGACCACCCAGGCCACGTAGGTCCAGATAGCGAAGACGACGAGTATCGCCAGCGCACCGTAAATATCGCTGTAGTTTTGCCAGACGGCTTCCAGGTACCGTCCAAATGCCAACCGTGCGGTCTGGAACAGCGTCCCTGCAACCAACGCCCCCAGCAGCGCTGCATGCCACTTGACAAACGTGTTCGGCATCGCGATGTACATCAAGAAAAGTACACAATAGACTAACACCCACGGGAAGACATGGGCAAAGACCCAGTTCGTCGCTGTTGAAAAGAACAACCAAATCAGGAGCGGACCAATGGATAACAATGTATAGAAAACCGCGTATTTTTGGAACGCTTGTACAATCGGCAGCCGATGCCGTGCCCCCCAGATGTTGTTAAAATGCTGCTCTACGGATATAAAGAGGAGTGTTGAGACGATGAGAAACAAGAGAAACCCACCGACACCGAGCCCTCCCAGATTTCTGTTGGCAAATCCTGAGAGTTCTGATACAATTTCCTCAGCAGCATACCGCGGGAGGAAGTTGTCCCGGAGCGCGACGATTAGCGGTGAATTGTCGTCTTCGACGGCACCAAACGTTTTTAAGAGGAACAACGCAACAGCGGATAACGGCACAAGACACAACAGTGTGTTAAACGCCAGCGAGGATGCTTGCTGCAAACATTTGTGTCCTATAAATTTGTGCCACACAGTCGCTGCCAGCTGCAAAGTAGATCTGCGGGCACCCGTGACATATCCCACATACTTTTCGGAAAGGTTGTTTGTAACCATATTTATGACAGACTCGAAACCTGACCTGATTTCACGCCTGAAGCGCAAGTTCAGGCAGCACCGATTATTGTCCCTCCTTGTTGGATGCCCCTATCCCGCCCCGCGCTGGAACCGGTGTGTGAAACGCCTCCTTCGGCAACTCCATGGTGATGCGAAAATCTTGGACCTCGGTGCCGGTAGGCACCGCCGTGCCCCGAATGTCATTAACCTCGACATCGAACCGACTCCGGAAATCGACCTCATCGGCGACGGGCATTTCCTCCCGTTCAAAGATAATACCTTCGACGCTGTCATTTCTGAAGCCGTGCTTGAGCACGTCCACTCACCGAACGGCGTTGTTCAGGAGATACACCGTGTGCTGAAACCCGGTGGTTATGTATGTATTGCCGTCCCGTTTCTACAAGGTTACCACGCCTCACCGCACGATTACCAACGCTGGACAGTCTCTGGGATCGTCCAACTCTGTGCCGCCTTCACCGAGATCGAAAGTGGGGCATGTGCAGGACCGACTGCGTCCTTACACTGGATTTTTCGGGAGTACATCGGGCTGCTTTTCTCTTTTGGCAGTCTACTCCTTGCGAAAGCTATCTCTCTGCTCGTCGGATGGCTAACGTTCCCGTTGTTGATTTTAGACGCTCTGTTGTCTTTACACAAAGATGCCGACATTTTAGCGTCGGCAGTCTACTTTTTTGGGAAAAAATTGTGAATCCGTGCTATCCTTAATTTAGATAGCGAGGGCGAGGTGGCCGATTAATTTCCGTTTTGCGAGGGGGGTGGCTCATTGAAGGGGATGCCTTTCGCTTCAGCATCAAGGCGACGGCTGTTCCAAGCGGCTATCTCTTGATATGCTTCCGTGCGTCCTTGCTCAAGCCCTTCCGCCTTCGCATCAGCGGTTATTTTGGCATCATACTTCTCTATTTGGCGTTTCATCAGGTTCCAAAATAACATCAGTAGTGAACCTCCTACATCCAGTAAGAAAGTGAGAAAAAAGGCGGCAGGGATGGCAGCAGCTATATCGGCAACTATAAGCCGGACACGTTGTGAGAACGTACTCACAGCAACCGGGGGTGCAGTGAAAAGATAACCAATGACCGCGAGAAGAAAAATGATAGCGTTCCCCAATCCAATGTTTTGTGCAAAACTGAAAAGTGAGGGCCGCTGCTTTTCCGCCACGGAATGCTCCTTATTGAAGCGTGATCTGCTCCTGTTCCGCTGTCTCCAAAAGGTTGCGGACAATCTCCAATGTCAATTTAGAAAGTTTCTGCGAAAATTCGGCATCCGTGAGTGTCCGATATCGCGTCGGTTGAGATGTCGTAAGCCGTTCATTCGCAATTGTCAAAGCACTGGAAACAAGCGATATTGGCACTTCGAGAGCAGTGGGAGTATAGGTCGGAGCGGTGTGAGGGACGGGTAAAGTTACGAGCGATTCTGCGGTATCCCCCGCCAAAAAATTTTCCCGTCGCGAATCAATCTCCGCTAACACCTGTTGCGCAGCGATCTGATGGGCAAATTTTTTCGATCCGGGTACCGGTTCCGGGGTCTCATAAGTCCTATCCCCGTACGCCACCGTTACCTGCCAGCTGGGTGCATCCGCTGGACCGTGCTGGGTTTCGGTATACGTCGGTTGGCTCAACCCGCGTTCCTGACAATATTGAATCAAAAGTCCTTTATAATTTTCTAAAATCTCGCCGGTAGCCGGATCTGCCATGCATCGCTCCTGTTTGTTCTAAGATCTAACACTACTGTGCCGGGGACCGCCCATCATTTTGCGGGGTTTGACTTTCCGCTGCCGTTTCATCTCAATTCTGCGGCGTTTTTCGCTCGGTTTCTCATAGAAACTCCGCTTTTTAATCTCAGTAACAATACCGGCTTTCCCGCACATCTTCTTGAACCGTGCCAATGCCCGATCAAACGTTTCGCTTGGGTTGACATTTACTTCGACTTGAACCATTTTTTTAGCCTCCGTTGGGGTTGGAATTATAAAAACATTTTATAAATTGTATCACATCTGATACGGGATGTCAAATTTTTTAATGGCGAATCGCGGTTCGCGAATCGCGGTTCGCGAACCGCTCTTGACAATTTCCTCGAACGCCGCTATACTCGTCACACGAAAAAGGAGGCAGCCCCATCTACGAAATCATCATCCTCTGCTTCGGCGCATGGCTTACCGGTGTCAGCAAAGCTGGGTTCGGTGGTGGCATTGGCATGATTGTCGTCCCGATGTTCACACATTTCCGAAGTGCACGAAACGTTATCGGACTCATGCTTCTACTGCTCTTCTCCACCGATGTCTTCTCACTCCGTCACTATTGGAACCGTTGGCACCGCCAGAGCGTCACACGTTTGATCCTCGGTTCTCTCCTCGGTATCGCCTTAGCAAGTCTGATTCTAAAGGACATCTCCGATTATCACCTCAAGAAGGTTATTGGTGGGATTGCCTGTCTCTTCGCGCTCCTGGAATTCCTGCGTCCCTACTGGCAACGATGGCTTGGGAACGCCGAACAACACGTCGAATCGGCATTCCGCTTTAAGACGTGGCAGGGGCTGCTTGCCGGTCTGTTTGCGGGTGCGTTCTCGACGCTTGCGCACATGGGTGGACTTGTCGTCGTCATGTATCTCCTGCCGCAACGTTTAGGGAATACCGCTTTCGTTGCGACCACGACCGCTACTTATTTCCTGCTCAATTTCATCAAAATCCCATTCTATTATCAACTCGATCTTTTCTCAACGGAGATTCTCATTGAAGCCGTCGCGCTTTTACCTTTTATTGCGTTAGGTGTGTTGACGGGTATTGCATTGAACAACCGTGTCCCGGAGCGGCTCTTTTCGAGAATTGTTTTATTTTTCCTGTTTGCGACCGGCGTGCATCTGCTTTTGGGTTAATAGTGGACCGCGAACCGCTATTTGCCAAAAAACATTGCTACCCTCTAAACCTTTGTGATACACTATGGATATGCTGACCGCCAAAGAAACGAGGTAAAAAAACAATGACACTGAAATGGGGTGTGCTCGGTGCCGGGAGCGTCGCACAACGCAGAGCGATGCCTGCCATTAACAAAGCAAAGAACGCCGAACTCCACGCCTTACTCTCTCGCAACACCGACCGCGCAAAACAATTAGCGGACGCATACGGTGCAACCAACGCCTATAGCACCGTTGATGCACTCTTAGCGGATGACGCGCTCGATGCGGTTTACGTTTCGACCCCGGTTCATCTACACTGTCAACAGGTCACCGCCGCCGCGGAACGCGGTTTACACGTACTGTGCGATAAACCTATGGCACTTATACCACAAGAGTGCCGAGAGATGATTGCCGCCTGTGATGCCAATGGTGTCCACTTACAGGTTTGTTTCCTCTTTCGGTTTCATTCCTGTTTCCAGCAGATCCGGGCGTGGGTAAATGCTGGACGGTTCGGGCAGATCGTCCACGGACGTATGCCGTTTTTGAAACAGTACGAACTTATGCCAAACGAATGGCGCGCCAAGCCTGAAGAAGGTGGCGGTGGATGCTTTATGGACCTCGGACCCCACAGCGTCGATTTGCTCCGCTATCTCATCGGCGAAGTCAACGCCGTCAGCGCGTTCTATAACAGTGCTGTCAACAACGCTGCTGTCGAAGAGACCGGGGGCATCGTCCTGCACTTTGATAACGGGGCGCAAGCGTTCACAGACCTCAGCTTCTCAGTCCCGCACTGTGACATCGTCTTTGAACTTTACGGAACAGAAGGCTCCGTCTGGGTCTACAACGACGACGGTTGGAAGATCCGCACCCATTTTGATGGCGAGGCGGAGTTGATCCTGTCTCAGTTTGAAGACCTTTACCAATACCAGTTTGAGCATTTTGCGGAATGTGTGCAGCAGGGTGTCTCACCCATCACGACTGGGGGTGACGGATTAAGGGCAAACGAGATCTTAGCCGCGGCGTATCGCGCTGGAAAGATAGGGCAGACGGTTTCTCTAAAGTAAGTAGGTGAGGTTTGTAACCTCGCCGTTCTTCCCCAAATAAAATCGGTGCGGTTAGAAACCGCACCTACCCATTTTATACGGGAGCTGCTATCCGCTAACAACAGATCCAGATTCTAAGAATAAAATCGGTGCGGTTAGAAACCGCACCTACCTATTTTATAAGGGAACCGCTGATCGCTAATAGCGACAAAATGACACATATTTCGCTTTATGTGTTTTTTAGAAGACAAATTGTCACGTCAGAAAACATGCCAAATTGTCACGCATCTCCAGCAATCTATGCCGATATGGCACTTTTACCAATTGGCACGAAAATTGCTACTGTTAACAATGGCAGCAGAGATGTTTTTGTCAAATGGGGTTTGCAACGCGGAATTACCGCACTATTTCTTTTAACTTCATTGGAATATCTCACGCTAACGTGAAACAATATAGAGGCTTTGAAGCCTTAAACCCTAATTTTTTATGCCAGATACAAGGAGGAATCCACTAAGATGGCACTTGTACCCCTTGGCGATAGAATACTCGTCAAACGTTCAGACAACGATGAACAGACAACCAGCGGTGGGATCATTATCCCCGATACCGCTAAGGAAAAACCGCAAGAAGGCGAAGTCGTTGCTGTTGGAAGCGGCAGACTTCTCGACAGTGGCGAACGGCAACCCGTTGATGTCGCAGTCGGAGACCTCGTGCTTTTCGCTAAGTACGGCGGCACCGAAGTTACTTATGAAAATGACGAATATCTCATCTTGCGCGAAGATGATATCTTAGCCAAAGTTAACTAACGGAAAGGAGTTAAACATAATGGCAGCAAAACAACTGGCGTTTGATGAAGAAGCACGGAGCGCGATTAAAAACGGCGTGGATCAACTCGCTGACGCTGTTAAAGTTACATTAGGCCCTAAAGGACGGAACGTCGTCCTTGATAAGAAATTCGGGGCACCGACGATCACCAAGGATGGCGTTACGGTCGCGAAAGAGGTCGAACTCGAAGATCCTTATGAAAATATGGGCGCGCAGATGGTCAAAGAAGTCGCCTCTAAAACCAGCGATGTCGCTGGCGACGGAACCACAACTGCAACCATTCTGGCACAGTCCATCTATCGTGAAGGTCTGAAGAACGTCGCTGCAGGACATAACCCGATGGCACTCAAGCGCGGTATTGAAAAAGCCGTCCACGCCGTCGTAGGATCCATCCAAGGTTTGAGCAAAGAGGTTTCCGAGAAGACCGAAATCTCGCAGGTCGCCGCGATCTCCGCGAATAACGACGGTGCTATTGGTGATCTCATCGCTGACGCTATGGAAAAGGTCGGAAAAGATGGGGTTATCACTGTTGAAGAGGCGAAGAGCCTTGAAACTACCCTCGATGTCGTTGAAGGTATGCAATTCGACCGTGGCTATCTCTCACCTTACTTCGTTACCGATCCCGATCGGATGGAAGCCGTTTTAGAAGATGCCGCGATTCTCATCCACGAAAAGAAAATCAGTAGCCTTAAAGACCTTGTGCCGGTCCTCGAACGCACCGCACAACAGGGCAAACCGCTGTTGATTATCGCTGAAGATGTCGAAGGTGAAGCACTCGCGACTGTCGTCGTCAACAAGATTCGCGGGACACTCCGCTGTGTCGCTGTTAAAGCACCCGGCTACGGTGATCGCCGTAAAGCCATGCTCGAAGACATCGCTGTCTTGACAAACGGACGCGTCATCTCTGAAGACCTCGGTATCAACCTCGAAAACATCACCTTAAACGACCTCGGCAGTGCCAAACGCGTCGTCATTGACAAAGACAACACAACTGTCGTCGAAGGCGCGGGCACAACCGAAGCCATCCAAGGACGTATTGATCAGATCCGTAGGCAGATTGAAGACACAACCTCCGACTACGACCGCGAAAAATTGCAAGAACGCCTCGCGAAACTCGCGGGTGGTGTCGCTGTGATTAACGTTGGTGCGGCAACTGAAGTCGAGATGAAAGAGAAGAAAGCGCGCGTTGAAGACGCTATGCACGCCACACGTGCCGCCGTTGAAGAAGGCGTTGTCGTCGGTGGCGGCGTTGCACTCGTCAGAGCACAAGCTGCGCTTGATTCCCTCGAATTCGATGACCCGACTGAAGAGGTTGGTGCCTCTATTATCAGACGGGCACTCGAAGATCCGCTCCGTCAGATTGCGAAGAATGCCGGACAGGAAGATTCCGTCATTATCGCGAAGGTTAAAGAAGAAGGCGGAAACGTTGGCTACGATGCGCACCAGGAACGCTTCATTGATATGTTTGAAGCCGGTATCCCTGATCCGACGAAGGTCGTCCGGGTGGCGTTGCAGAACGCAGCAAGCATCGCAGCGTTGATGATTACCACCGAGACGCTCATTGCGGAACTCCCGGAAAAAGAAGCACCGGCACCGCCGATGCCTCCGGATGGTGGGATGTACTAAACCCTTCAAATTAACAAAAGGTGCGGTTTTTTACCGCACCTTTTTTCTTTATCTTGTTCATCCTAAAATCCTGATTCTGACAAACACCAACTTGTCATAATCCGGAGGGAACTGATTGCTGACTGCTGACCGCTGATAGCCCTTGTAACAACCGCTCACATTCCTCAAGCACCCGTGCCACTTCGATTGTGTGCATACACGGCGAGGTCCCATCTGGTAATGCCTGACACCCGTATTCAAATCCCAAATTCAGACACGGGCTGCACGGTAACTCCGCACAGACGACACCCGCCTTATGACTCCAAGGTCCCCATTGGGCGAAATTCGTCGGACCGTGCAACCCAACGACACGGGTACCCGCCGCCGCCGCAAGGTGCATCGGACCGCAGTTCCCGCTGACAACGAGAGTCGCCGCTGCAAAGAGTGCCGCAAGTTGATTAACGTCCGTCCGTCCGGCAAGCACTACTGATCGCTGTTTCGTCCACTTTGCAATTTCTTTAGAAACTTCTACCTCTCCCGGCGCACCCGTCAAAACAATTTGTCCACTGTACCGTGCGACGAGTGTGTTTGCCAAAGTGGCGTAACGTTCCGGGGACCAGCGTCGCCTCGGTTCACCGCGCCTCCCTGCTTCTGGGTGTAGCACAAAAAGGGGTTGTTCCAGTGAGATACCCTCTTCTACCAAGGTTTGATGCACCCATGTCTGTTCCATTTCGCTGTACCAGACTTCAAGCCCGAATTCAAGCGTTGAGCATCCCAATCGTGCTACAAGGTCTAAGAAGTTCCGAACCTCATGCCGTCCGGCGGTGTGTGGCACTGATGTTGTGAAGAGGAAATGGCGATATTGCCCGTGCGTCCGAAACCCAATCCGCATCGGGGCACCGCTTGCATAAGCGAGAAGCGCGCTCAATCGGGGCCAATGCTCCAGATCAATTGCCCAGTCGAAGCCTTCCTGTCGGAGCTGTGCAAACAACTCCCGTTCCGGCGTACGGAAACGGATACGTTTATCAATATACGGGCAGTGTGTCAAATAGTTCAGATTCGTTGGTGAGGCTAATATCGTGAATTCTGCGTTAGGAAAGGCGTGTCGGACAGCACGGATAGCAGGGATAGCCAGAATTGTATCACCCAATGCAGAGAGTTGAATGAATAAAATCTTTTTCGGTGTATCAGGTACCGGTGGGCGTGTAGGGAATAATCGGAGTAATAAATTGAGGGGAATGCCGAGATAACGGTCTAAGGACTGTTGAAGACGGTTCGACTGCATGACCTACAATATCCTAAACATGATTAACACCGCAGACTATGGCGATGCTGTGTCATACCCGTACAATTCGATCTCGGCGATGTCGGCGAGTGCCGTCGTCGGTCCGGTTATAAAATAGCGGTATCGTCCGCGTCGGATATTGCCGTCAGAGGTCTGCACGTTCTCCCGCCGCATCTGGACATTCTCACGTCTACGCGCCGCGTCCTCCGTTGTCCGCCGCACTACCACTTTAATACCTGATGTCATAACAACTTTGTTGAAGCGGATGTCGATGATTGGGTCTTTGTTGCTTCGGCGGTCGTAGATTTTATCCCACTCCCCACGGGAATTAAAGGCGTGAAGTTCAAACTCCTCAAGGTTCGTAGAGTGAATCACAATGCGATAGATTGACTTCTTTTTTGGAAGGTAAACAATCGCCTCTGATGGAATGTCGATGTCCGTTCCTGCGCTACCAGACCCCTGCTTGCGTTGGGATTGACCAATAGTTTCTGGGTTATCATCAATAAATGCCGGATCGCTTGCCGTTGCCCCCGGCAAGAGGGCGTAGTTCTCGCTCCACTTCTGTCCGAGGGTGCAACCCCAGCAGAAACACAATATCCCCAAGAGCATGTATTTGCAAGTGCTGAATCCGTTTAAGTTTCTGCTCACGGTTGCCTCCGGATTTGACTGTTCATCTCATCAATCTGTTTCAGAATGTCCTCTTTTGTGAGTGATCGCACCTTAAACTGTAGTTCCGTAAAGAAGGGCACCAAATCCTCACCCGCTGCTTTACTGAGATAATAAACAAGAAAACTCGTCCGCATTTTGCCCTCAAGTCTTTGGTGGAGCGCGTCGGCTTCCATCAACTCGAAAACCTTGATATAAAAATCGTTGCCGTACCGTTCGCGCAACTCAGAGACGAGGGTATAAGAATATCTATAGCGCCACTGCGTCAGGGGACCGCCATCGAGGTGGCCACCCCAGTTCTCCAATTGATTCACACCGTCGAGATCAACCCTTAAATCCCCTTTGAGGCTGTCAAATTTCGGATGTGTTCCACCCTGAGCATATTCTGTCTGAATTAGCACGGCGATGCCTTCGGAGAACCAGACGGGTAGGAAATAGATATTTGTAAAAGCGTGTGTCAACTCGTGTGCCCGGACGCCGTGCTTCTCATACATCGCCAGCGGAAAATCCATCTTAATCCCATTGACAAATTTCAGGTACCGCCCGTTCTGGAATCCGTAGCGATAGTTTGTTGTCGTCGTCGCGGCGAGTCTGGTGCCTTGATAGATGTCGTGCAACGTCACGTGGATTTTATGCTGCGGTCGGAAACCGAAAAGTCGGTTCATTGCGTCGTAGAGGCTCTCCATATAACCGAGGGCACTCCGAGCGAACGACTCACGCTCCTCGGCGGAGTCGAGTTCTGGATGCCCGTACAAATCTTTCGCGAAAGTCAGTGTGTAATGATCGCTCGTACTGTACAGCGCGTCGGGTTGTCTAATTTCGATTGTTGCATTCGAGGGTCTGAGCATCAGCGAACCGGCATTCCGCTCTTCGAGTATCCGTTTCTCACGACGTTGCTGTGCTTCCTGTAACGCCGTACAACCGTTGCCAACAAACGCGGCAATAAACAACACGACCGTAATTCGCATCCAGACTCGGTAGGCACGGTTTCCTAACCGTGCTGGGATCGAGAAAAAAAGGTTCTGACTATTTCTACGTTTCACGATTCGCCTCTCAAAGCGGCACGGCTCTTGATTTATCACCAATCCGCCGCATGGTAATATCTTGGACAAGCGTTGGGTCAGGTAGCCCTGTTTCAGCGAGTCGGTGTTCCAAGAACGCCTCCATATCGCCTTTCAGGCGTGCAACGACGATGTCCGCTTCCTCAGCAAGGTTGTAGACCTCGTCCGGATCCTCTTCAAGGTCATAGAGTTCCAAATCCGGCGTGTTGTAAACGGCAGGTGTCCCCCCTGTCTCAACAATCAATTTCCATTTTTGCGTCTGCCACCCGCGTTTTTTCATCCAACCGCATTCTGTGAGGTAGATAGCCTCCGTCGTTCCAGCGTCGCTCCCGTTCTCCATCAGGCTCCGCAGGCTGCTGCCCTCCATGTTTTCACGTTCTGCGATTGCTGTCAACCCCGCATAATCGAGGACCGTCGGCGCAATATCAGTGAGCCGCACGAGACCACCGAGCCGTTGCCCATCGGAAATAAGCGCGGGACAGTGAACGATTAAGGGAACATGACAGTTGGTCTCATACAACCCATGGTGGTCATACCAGAGTTCGTGTTCGTCAAGCTCCTCGCCGTGGTCTGCTGTGATGATGAGGAGCGTCTCCTCAAGTTGTCCGCAATCTTGTAGATATCGGAAGAGTTGCGCCAGACAAGCATCCATATAAGCAATCGAGGCATCATACTGAGCGTTGACATACCGCCTATCCCGCCAGAGCCGTTTCTTGGCGATGTTTTCTGGATCTGTCGGATCCGGCGTGCACATCCACTGTCGGAAGTAGTCCGTAAAGGGTTCATGAGCATAGACAGCGTCCATACTTCGATTGTTCGGATCACATTCGTCACCGCTGTAAAACATCCGTTCAAACGGGAGCGGCGGCAAATATGGCGTGTGTGGATCCCAGTAGTGCAGAAAAGCGAACCAAGGTTTATCCTGCGCTTGTGCGAGATCCAACAATTCTATTGCCGTTTCGTTAACCGCCTCCGCCTTACGAGCGTTCCGATAACTGTTATCCCATTGGTAGCCTCGGTAATGCGTTTCTGGAAAACCTCGCTGAAACCAACGTCGCAAATTATCCGCAGCGACGGTAAAGTAACCCGCCTCGCGCAACAACTCCGGCACAGTCTTTATATCGTCTGATAAGTCCAACGTCCCGCCTTGTGTGATGATTTGGTGGGACAAGACATCCTTGCCAGTGAATATTGTTGTATGTGCGGGGTGCGTCGGGATGTGCGGACTGATACACTTCTCAAAGAGCGTCGCTCGTTCCGCAAGCGCGTCGAGATGAGGCGTTGTCAGATTGTGATGCCCGTAGCAACTCATACTCGATGCCCGCAGCGTATCTAATGAGATAAGGATGATATTACGCAAGAACGCTGTTCCTCCAATCGCGAGTCGCGAGTCGCGAGTCGCGAACCGCTATTCGCTAATAGCTAATCACGAACTCCTAACCGCTGATGGTTAATCGCCTGCAGCGACCTCCGCTGTTGCGGTCTGTGCCTCACGGATCGCTTCACACAGATAGGTGATCCCTTCGGGGATATCGTCCACGTGGCAATAAGCGTACGCCAATCGGATCGCTTTCACTGGCGCGTTTGCGTAGTGGAAGGCACTCCCGTTGCTGAAACCGACCCCCTTCTCCGCAGTGAGTTCACGGAGTTTGTCAAGGTCTGTGGTCTCTGGTAGATCTATCCAGAGGAAGAGTCCGCCTCGCGGGCGGGTCCATGTACAGATGTCGCTCACGTGCTTATCGAGTGTCTCCACCACAGCTCGACATTTCGCGCCTACAGCAGCATTCGTCTTTACAAGGTGTGCTTCGAGGTGCTCCATAAAGAATTCAGCAACGATTGCACTCGCCAATGCACTCGTCCCGCCGTCCCAGCGGTTCTGATGGATGTGTCCATAGTATGGTTCCCGCGCCACGAAATACCCTTGTCGGACCCCTGCGCCTAAGATTTTTGAGAAAGTGGCGATAAAAATCACACGGTTCGAGGTATCCAGTTTAAAGAGCGAAGCGGGTGTCGGGGTGGATGTAAAGTCGATGTCGCCGTAGCAGTCATCTTCAACAATGAGTGTGTCGTATGCCTTAGCCAATTCCAGCATCCGTTTCCGCCGTTCAAGCGAAAGGATCGCACCTGTCGGGTTCTGATGGTTTGAAGTCGTATAGATGAACGACGGACGGATATTCTTGCGTTTGAGTGCTTGCAGTTTGGATTCCAGATCGTCCATATCCATACCGTCAATATAGTCCATACCGACACCCTCAATATTGGCTTTGAAATGCCGCATAATCCCCAAGGTACCACTGTAGGTGTATTCCTCTGTTAGCACGGTATCTCCAGGATTGATGAGCGTTCCGAGCACCAATTCCAGTGCTTGCATAGAACCGGAGGTGATTGATATGTTGTCTATCGGCAGTGGGACCCCTTCACGCCGTTCAAACCGCATAGATGCCAGTTCCCGTAGACCGCGATAGCCGGATTCACCGGGATAATTAACCAGATCGCCTCCCAACTTACGAAGTGCTTTTGCACTCGCCTCAATTAAACCTTCCGTCGGAAACGTATACGGATCCGGACGCCCACCTGTAAAAGCAAAGTCTTTCATCTGTTAGTATACTCCTTTTTCTCAGCAGATGCCATATATGCGTAATTATAACTGACTTATGAAAAAAAAACAATAAGG
>VXZL01000456.1:0-8239 GCA_009845505.1 Candidatus Poribacteria bacterium
TCTGATAGATTGATGAATCAATTTTTTCCTTTGACTGTTTTGAAAATCAATTTTTGATGCGCGAATTTTGGAGACACAACAATTTTTTGTTAATCCACCGGCATCGCGTGTGCCGTGATTTCCACGCCCTGTTCGCTCCAGAATTTATAGGCACCGTGGTGAAGCGGAATGACAAACGCCTTCGGTGCATTCTCGATCGTCATGTCAGCAGCAGCTTGGTTTGTTTGGAGCATCGCCTGATGACCCTCTGATGAGTAAATATGCTTCAGAAGTGCGTAGATTGTCTCCTCGCTTACTGCTTTGTTTGAGATGAGGACTGTCGGCATCAGAATCGTCTTCACCGATTCAACCTTACCTTCATAAGCACCCTCCGGCAGAGAACCAGAGAGATAAAACGGGTACTTTTCGTAGAAACCGTGCTTTTTCGCAGGTGTGTCGAGATCTATCATACGGATGGATTTAATCGTCGTCAGTTGGATAACAGCACTGTTCGGGACGCTGACAAGCCACTGGAATCCATCTACCTGTCCATCTTGGAGTGCCTCCGCAGCGGCGGTGCCACCTTTGTAAATCGGCGTGAACTCGCCCCAGATACCTGCCAGTTTCGACAACCGTTCTAACGTCTGAGCTGTCCCGGACCCACTCGCTCCAGATGCGATTTTTTTACCAACAATGTCCTCAAATTCATGTACATCGCTGTTTGCCAGTGTTGAAAATTGATCATAGGCGATAAAGAGCAGCGTCACCATCCGGATATTGGTTTTCGGTCCTTCTTCTGCGAAAATTTCTTCTCCATGATAACCGAGATACGCTTCAGAGGCAAAAACGACACCGAGTCCTTCTGCATCTTCGTTTACGCGCCGCGTATTTTCAATGGATCCCGCTGAGGCTTCAACAGATATTTTTATGTGTGGCTCTTTGTGGCTCAGAACGTGACTAACACCGCCCGCAAATTGTGAAAAACTACCACCAATGACACCCCCCATAATCGAGATCCATTCCCTCTTTTGCGAAGATGCATCCCTTGTTGCAGCTTTTTCTCTCGATTGCTTGTCGCTGCACCCGTAAAAAACGACCAACACAGCCAACGCGACAGATATGAATAGATGAAGTTCGTTATGATATGCAAATCTACCTTTTGTAAACATAAGATTTCCTTTTGCGTTTGTATATTACATAGTTATCAGTTGTCAGTCCAGAGATATTGGTAGTGTTTACAGAATTCGCAACTGCCGCAAGAGACTCTTAACCGATAACTGATGACTATAAGAATACCAGATATTTTCTCATCTTTCAAGAGTTTTCTGATGTGATTACGAGAAGCATAAATTTGCTTGATAAATGTCTACGAAACTGTTAAACTTTAAGAGTTGGACAAAGAAAAAAGGAGGCGACAAAGAACAATGAGACGTTTCTGTGCGCATCTGTTACTGGTCGGATTCAGTCTGTGCTTCATTATCGGTCCTATTGCTGTTAGTGACGCGACGACAAAAAAACGTATTGCTGTAATCTATTTTGAGGACCACAGTCGGTTTGATTCACCTACTGGATGTGGTTGTGTGCCGGGCTTCATTGGGAGTATGTTTGGCACGAAGAAACGGTGGGATTTGGGGGCGGGGTTCCCCAAAATGCTTAATCGGAAGTTAGTTGAAACGACCGTATATGAACCGGTGAGTGAGGATGAACTCTTAGATGCCATGGGATTTATGGAACTCTCGCGGCCGATCTTAAGGAAGTTGGATCAGGCGCAACGTGCTGAACTGGCGAAGCGTTTAAAGGCAGATGTGCTTGTAATGGGAGATATCCGAAGGTTTAACCAAGAGCGTTTAAGGGCTAACGCTTCTCGGACCCTACGGGAGGGTGGACGTGAAGCACAGCGAGGCAGTGCCAGTGCCAGTTATATGGCGCCTGTCATTTTACGCGGTTCTTTCCATCGTGTCACGGTTGAACTGAATATGAAATTTTATAATGCTTCCGGCAGTGTAGTCGCTGAACCTCGCATTTCTACCAGTGGCGACCATTCGTATGCTGGTACAAAGATCGCTTCCCTTGAAGCGAGTGTGACGGAAGAAGGCACGAACCTCACATTTGGTCAGACACCAGACACGCAACGGGCAAATCCGCGGCCGATTGTCAAACCGACGGAGTTGAATCAAATCCAATTTGCGAGTGCCGAATACGACAGAACGCTTTTCGGTATGGTAACGAATCAAGCGCTCATCAAAGTCGTGTTAGCACTTCGTGATAACGTCGGACCCAATTTCATTACGCCTTGGGAGTCGAAAACTGAAACCCCGAAAAAAGCACAGGAAACTGCTGAGAAAGCAGCAGGAAAAATAGTCGATGGACCTATCAAAGGGAAAATCCAATATGTAGATAACGAGAACCTTGATAAAATTTATATCAGTATTGGGTCTAACAGAGATATCGCTATTAACCAAGAATTTGCTGTCTATACCAGAGGCAAACCCGTGCGCGACCTTGATACTGGTGAAATCCTCACCTACCTCGAAAAACAGGTAGCAGTTGTGGCGGTTTCTGAAATCCTGAATGATAAGATTTCCATATTCCGTGTCGTTGAAATGACGGAAGATCTCAAAATCGGCGACGTTGTTCGCGAAATTACCGCTGATGCTGACGCGTCTGCACAATCCGATCCTGAAGCAGATGCGGCTGAAGAAGAGAAATAGATTCTCTAAAGGAGTGCTATATGATACAGCTCTCAACTTTTTACAGCAAGATTTGTGTAAAAGCCACATTGCTCTTCTGCTTTTTGGCAGTGGGTCTCGTAGTACTATTCGGATGCGATACTCCGAATACGCAAAGGAAAAGCGACACAGCGGATTCTACCGGCACGCCTTCTTCAGATGCGGTGGACAAAAAGATTAAAATCGGTTTATCCATGGATTCCTTACGGGTAGAGCGATGGCAAAAGGATAGGGATATCTTCATAGCCGAAGCAGAAAAACTCGGTGCTGAAGTTATTGTTCAATCTGCTGATGGCGATGAACGGCGACAAAATGAACAGGCAGAGAACATGATTACACAAGGTGTGGATGTCCTCGTCGTCATTCCCAAGGACAGTGTTGCTGCCGCCCAAATTGTCCAAGCCGCACATGCAGAAGGGATCAAGGTGATTGCCTACGACCGCTTGATTCGTGAGAGTTCACCCGATCTTTATATTTCTTTTGACAACGAGAAAGTCGGGTATTTGCAAGCCGAATATCTGCTGCGTCAGAAACCGGAGGGGGACTATTTCCTACTCGGTGGGGCACCGACGGACAATAATGCCCAACTCCTGCGGAAAGGTCAGATGCGTGCTTTGCAAGCTGCAATTGATAGTGGCGACATCCGATTAGTGGCAGATGGTCAACATTGGGCAGTCAATTGGGATCCACGCGACGCACTCAAGAAGGCGGAACAGGTCTTAACGCAGACAAACAATCAGATAGACGCTGTTGTCGCTTCTAATGATGGGACTGCGGGTGGTGTCATCCAAGCACTTGAAGGACAAAACTTGGCGGGGAGTGTCCTCGTTTCTGGACAGGATGCGGAACTCGCTGCGTGTCAGCGGATTGTCAAAGGCACACAAACAATGACGGTTTATAAACCGATTCATCTCATCGCAACCAAAGCGGCGCAGGCTGCCGTTGCACTCGCAAAGGGTGAAACAATCGCTGAAGCCACGCAGACCGTTAATAACGGCAAAATTGACGTGCCATCAATCCTACTTACGCCTATCCAAGTTGACAAAATGAACCTTGATGAAGTCGTCATTAAAGACGGATTTCACACACGCCAAGCCGTTTATCAGGAATAGTTGTCAGTCGAAATGCCTATTTTTTTATTTGGAATAGATACTGGAGACATCGGCATTGGGGACCGACTTGGGTGGGTGTGGCACTCTGATGCGTATCAGAACATCGTCATTATTATCTTGGGGGTCATTATAGGATGGCTCCTTCGCTACGCCTCTCGACAGGAGTATTGGCGGAATGCTGTTCGGCAAATTCGCGGAAATCGGATTGCCATTGTCTGCTTCTTTATTCTTTTGGGATATCTTCTCATCGGGGGCTTGGATAGTATCTCCTGGCGGGATCCTTTGTTTAACCAAGAAGGTGTTCTGACACGCAGCGAAAGCAGGCGGGTTGTTTACAGACCGAGGTCTCTCAGTCTCCTTGATAGACTTTGCACGCCGCTTCGAGAGCGGACCGAGAAAACCTATTCCGCACCCTTAGCAACGCACCTATATGCCAAAAGTACCGTTCAGACCCCTGATGGACAAACAGCTCGCGAGTATCCGCCGCTCGCGTATCCACGCACACACCTTTTGGGCACCGACAAAGTCGGTAGCGATGTCTTCTATCGTGCCTTAAAAGGCATCCGAACCGGACTCATCATCGGCGGATTTACCACCTTGCTTCTTGTGCCTTTCGCCATATTTTTTGGTGTTATTGCTGGCTACTTTGGTGGCTGGATAGATGATGCCGTTCAGTATATCTACGCCACACTTGATTCGATCCCCTCTATCCTTCTTATTGTTGCCTTCATGCTCCTTTTCGGACAAGGGTTGTTCAATCTCTGCCTCATCATGGGAATCAGCGGTTGGACGGGGTTGTGTCGTATCTTGCGCGGCGAGACTTTGAAACTCCGAGAATTAGAATACGTGCAAGCCGCTGAAGCCTTCGGTGTGCACCGTGGATTCATTATTCTCAAACATCTCGTTCCGAACCTTATGCATATCGTGCTAATCACCTCTATCTTAGGGTTTAGCAGATTCGTGCTGGCGGAAGCGGTGCTGAGTTATCTCCAAATCGGTGTTGATCCGACAATGGGAAGTTGGGGGAATATGATTAACACGGCGCGTTTGGAACTCGCCCGTGATCCGATTGTCTGGTGGAATCTTGCCGCGGCGTTTGTCTTCATGTTCGGGTTGGTACTACCGGCGAATCTGTTCGGCGACGCTGTCCGCGATGCCTTGGATCCGAGATTGAGGACGGAGTAGACAACCAATTTTTTCCGTCCGCTTAAAAACAAACAACAGGCATTGCTACCCGTTGTTTGTTATTTTCAACCTGTTCTGGCAAGATTACTCTTTCTCATATTCCTTGAGGAATCCTCTGAACTCCCGGCGGTGCTTTTCCTCATCGGCGAGGAGTTTGATGCAGAGGTCTTGCGTAACGTAATCTATGCCATCGCATAGGCGAATAATCTTATTGTATTGTTCAATCGCAGCGTCTTCCGCTTCAATGACCCCGTGAATTGTTGCGACGACATCGGTTGAATCTTCCGGCGGTTGGAGTGATGCCTGTTCCGGTTTAAAGGCGAATGAGCCCGGAACCCGTCCGTCAATCTCCTTGATTCGCTCGGCAAGTTCCTGCGCGTGTGTGATTTCCGTCTGGATATCCGCTGCTAAGGATTTCTTAATTTCTTCGGCACGGATGCCATCTAAGTCAACAGAAATTGCCAGATAATTAATCGTTGCTTCTAACTCCAACCAATAAGCACGAATCAGTTCGTCGATAATTGTTTCTCTTCTTGCGTTTTCCATTTTTTCTCCTATTGTAGATGATTGCGTTTTCATTAAACTGTTAACTTCCATTATTAGTTTACCATAGGTTGAAACGCATTTCAAGCCTTTTTGTTTCAGAAGTATAGATGACCCTTCTACGGAGTCCTCAGACTCGGCATCACCCACGGATAGCCTTGTGGATGTGGCAGTACCTCAAAGGGAATACCGTAAGTTTCTGATAGTAAATCCAAAGTTAGCACCTTTTGAGGTGGACCGCACGCAACAGAAACCCCATCTTTTAATAACAGCAGTTGGTCAGCATACATTGACGCGAGATTCAGGTCATGGATTGCTGTAATAACGGTTTTTCCTCGCGCACAAATCGTTTTGCACAAGTTAAGTATCTGGACTTGGTGCTTTGGGTCTAAGTGGTTGGTGGGTTCATCCAGTAAAAACAGCCCTGGGACTTGTGTGAGGATCCGTGCCAAGTCGACCCTGCTCGCTTCGCCACCAGAGAGTGTTGGATAGAGCCGCTCTTCAAATATGTCGGCTTCGACTTGCTGCAGTGCTTCTCTGGCAATTGAGATGTCGTTATTGGTTTCTTTTGTGCCGTTGAGGTACGGATGTCGTCCAAACAGTGCAACCTCCAAACTGGTAAAAGGGAAATTTATATCACGTTTTTGTTGGAGATAGGCTCGGAGGTGTGCTAATTCTTTTGGTTCGTAATTACAAATGGGCTTGTCGAATATCCGAATTTCGCCCGTCGTTGGTGAAAGTTCCCCAGAAATTAGCCGAAGGAGTGTCGATTTCCCGGCACCGTTTGGACCGACAAGACCCCATAAGACACCGTTTTCGATTGTAACGTTGATGTCACGAATTAACCAATGTCCACTAATGCAGTAACTTACCTGTTTCAGTTCAATCATTGTTTGTTTCCTATAGAAAGACTTCACGCTTGAATCTAAGTAGTAGCCAGAGGAAAAAGGGACCACCAATCAGGGCAGTGACAATGCCAACGGGCAATTCAGCAGGCGTGACGATCGTTCTTGAAAATAGGTCTGCCGAGACGAGTAGTATCGCACCGCCTACTGCTGAACCGGGTAGGACATACCGATGGTCTGCGCCGCCTAAGAGTCTCAGGAGATGCGGTACAACGAGCCCAACGAAACCGATACCACCTGCTGCTGCAACCGCCGCACCTACCGTTAGGGCGACCCCAAAAACTGCCCATCGCTTCAAAGTTTCTGTCGAAACGCCGAGATGATACGCTTCGGATTCTCCCAGACTCATTGCATTCAGTGCTGTTGCTTGTCGTGACAATACGAGCAACCCTATGACTGCGATCGGTAATGTGATAAAAACGACGGGCCACGTCGCGCCCCCGAAGCCGCCAAGCAGCCAGAAAGTCAAACTCCGCAGCTGCTCATCATCAGCGAGGAAGGTCATTAAGCCGATACCTGCGCCAGCGAAACTGTTAAGCGCGATACCTGCGAGTAATAAGGTTAGCGTTTGGACTTTCCCCTCCCCTTCCGCAATTTTCCAGACGCAGATCGTCACAAGCATGCCACATAGAAAAGCCGCGATGGGAAGTCCCCACACACCTAATGCACCGCCACCGATCAACACAATCCAGAGCGTTGCGCCTAACCCGGCACCCGCTGTTACACCGATTAATCCGGGATCTGCCAGTGGATTTCGGAAAATACCTTGGAGGGTTGCCCCCGATATTGCTAACATCGCGCCGACAACAGCGGATAGAATGACGCGCGGAAACCGGACATGGACCAAGACTGCAAAGCCATTTTCTCGAAAGAGTAGAATCTCAGGGATACGCCACGGTAGGATTTGATATGCGCCCACCCCTGCCGCAATGCTCATGGATGCTGGCAATATACAGATGAGGATCAGCAGAATTTTTGTTCGCTTTTGCATTTTTTCCAATGGAGCGAAACCTGCGAAGGTAGGACACGCAATTCGCTATTCGCTCGTCGCAGCGAAATGTCCTTCGGTTTCGTGAATGCCTTTGAATAGATCAAGCGCAGCGCGCCCACAACGCGGACCAAATCCAGACAGATATTGTCCATCTAACGTCACAACACGCCCGTTTTGTCCTGCAGGTGTATGTGCCAAACCCGGTAGTTTGAGCAGTCCATCAACGCCGCCGATCGATTCCAAACCCGAAGTAAATAGGACATACACATCGGGTTGTGCAGCAATCACTGCTTCCGCTGTCATCGGTTTGTTGCCTTTGATGCTGCCTGCTGCGTTTTCAGCCCCGGCAATATCAAGCATTGCTCCTTGTGCCGTATTTGTTCCTAATACAAGAGTGGTTTGTGTGCCTCGTAGATAGAGGAACAGTGCTTTCTGTTTCGGCTGCCCTTTTCGCGCAGAGAGTTTAGTTTCCAGTTTGTCAATATCAGTCTCTAAAGCCTCTATTAATTCCTCAGCTTTTTTTTCACGTCCGACTGCCTTCCCGATAGTTCGTAATCGTTGCTTGGCTCCCTCAAAACTACGCGGCTCCGTGAGGAGTAAAACAGTTACCCCTGCCATACGGAGTTGTTGAACGACTTGTGGGGATCTCACATCGTCGCGTCCAATTACAAGTGTTGGATTTAAAAAGAGGATTCCCTCGGCGTTGAGTCCATATTGGTAACCGACACTCGGCAGTTTCTCTTTCACGCCTTTTGGATACGTTGATGAGGCATCGCAGCCGACCACCTTTTCACC
>VXZL01000456.1:8249-16540 GCA_009845505.1 Candidatus Poribacteria bacterium
TGGTGCTACCGTTGAGGCTCACAATACGTTCTGATGATGCGACAATTACGGTATTTCCCTCTGCATCTATGACCTCAATTGAATCTGCAACGGCGATGCAGAGTAGAATACCGAACAGTACGAAGAGCGAAACACTCAACATCCATGCCTTGAATAAGATTGAACGGACTTTTTTATAGCAAGTTTTGGCTTGCAAGCTGTGCCAAAAATACATTGTTTTCTCCGTATAAGAATGAGTGGCTGGGCATGTTACCCGTTTAGGTTTAAGGAGTTTATGATAACGGTATTTCCATGCCCAACACCTCATGAACTCGTTGTTCAGTTGTTCAGTGTAAAGTTCTTTACCGTTGGTGCGCTGGTAATTTTCCGTTAAGGCGTGCCTCGGTTAGAAATTACCACTTCCATCGGGTTGATGGACATATTCAAAGGTTATGAAGCCGCTATCTTTCTTATTTTCCTTATCTTTGTAGTATCCGATGAAACGGAGTTTGGCGAACGTTCCATCTGCAGCTTTCACGACAAACACCCGATCTTCCAAAGGAAGTATCCAGTGTGCTGGAGGACCCGTGTAGATGTACCAACCTTTTTCGCTTTGTGGAACGATTGCAAGCGTGTCCTCTGTGTCAGCGACGTACCCATCTGCGGGTGCAGCTGTTACTGCTTCAAAAGTTGTTTCAGTGAGCATGACGACGCTGCCCATTCCTGGGCCACTGATACCACCATTAAGTTTGACTTGTGTTCGTTGAAAACCGATGTCCCACGCTTCTGAATTTGCGGCATCTTCGACTTCAACAATATCGCCAGACCCAAAAGAGAAGTAGGTCCACGCCTCTCTGTTCGTTGCATCGATTGTGAACGTCATCGACTCTAATGCGATAAGTGCGTCAACTGGGCCCTGTCCAGTGGTTTCGGTTGGTGTTGGTGTTGTCTCGACAGCTTCCTCCGCCTGAAGCAGTTGATTAAGATTTTCGTCGTCAACGGAATCACAACTGCTTAAAAGACCGACGATGCCAAATACTATCATAAGAGAGGCAATGGTGTATTGGTTGACAAAACCTCTGATTCTTTCCATGAGAATTCTCCTGTTAGTGAACATTGTAAGTGATGGAGTTTCTGCGCTTATTTTTCTGAAATTGAAACAATGTAGGGAAATTAGGCTGCTAAAGCCCAATTGAGACCTTGATGGTTTCCCTACACGACGCATTAAACTTTCGTAAGCGCATTCATCTTTTCTAAATCGATTTCTTCAGTTACCGGTTCTTCGTTTTTCTGTAAGACCCGTAATGCTTCGACAAAGACTCCGGCAACTTGGTGAAAATCACAGGCATCCATAGCGATGTCTAAGGTGCGGTATTTTAGGTGAATGTGTCCATCAAGACACTGATAGATGGCACATACTTTATCTTGCGATAGAAATTCTGCTTTGTAACCCATTTTTGGTCTCCTTATGGCACTGTGAGACGTGCCTATTGATTTGACTTAATTGCTGCCCACGTTGTTGTTAACTTTTGTTGAGCATCAACACTTGTTGGGACAGATTCAACAAAGGACAGCGATACTGACAGTGAAAGCCAAAAGTGAAGTTGTGTAGAACATGAGCGGTGTCATGTCTTCGTATCCTTTCTGTGCTAATAGGTTAAGGAGAGACCGCCATAAAATGAGCGGCCTGTGAACGTATAAAATGTAGGAATTTTGAAGTCGAAAATATTATTGCAGCCAATTGAGGCTTTAAAGATTTTGAAGAGCGTCTTTGAAAGTCGGATGTTCCAGACCCAATAACTCGGTGCGAATTCCTCAGGTTCAAGCACTTTGTCCCCGTCATCAAAGAAACCCCACTCGCTGGCATATCGACCGCGGAGGTCGGCTTGGAACCCGCTATTGGTATGTAGGTATGCCAGTTTAAGCGTCCCGCTGTGCGTGGAACGATTCAACAAGCGTAATCCAGTCTCCTTATCCGCACCGCGGAGATAAGCGTATCCGAGGGTTGAAGTAAATCCACCTATTGATCCGGCATCTATACCAACTTGGGTTTCAACGTCAAAGCCTTCTGTGTAGGCTCTACTGATATTTTGATATTCAAACTTGCTGCCTCCGGCTACGCTTTCTCCAATGCGTTCCGCTTCAATCAGATTTTGTAGGTCATTTCGGTAAATATGGATTCTTGCAAGTAGATCACTGAGTAATTGATATTCCACGCCGAGATTCCAACTGTGTGAAGATTCGGGTTGCAGATTTGGGTTGCCTAAGACTTGATAACCCGCTGTCACATTTGTGAAATCGAGATAAAGATTTTTGAAGTCTGGCGCGCGAAATCCTTGTCCATACGAGGCGCGAATTCGTAAGCTGTCTGTCATTCGATACAGCGAGCTTAACTTTGGACTAAAATGAGTGCCGAATTCAGTGTGGTTGTCTAAACGACCTCCAACAACGAGTGCGAATGCCGAGACGGGACGGAATTCGTTTTGCACGAAGAAAGAGTTTGTGATAACATCTCTTTCACCGCCTGTAATCCGCTGGGATTGTAGATTTTCAAAGATAACCTCGCCCCCTAAGGTCAGTTGATGTTTCTCCCAGAGCGTGGTATCGAATTGAACTTCGCTCTTGACCATATCTTGGATATTGAGATTATAGGAACTTGCTTCTCTTGTGTCTCTGTTAACGACAGTTGATTCATCGTCATATCGAGTTGCATAGAGTTTGCCAGTCAGTAAAGTTCCTGGCATCCTCTGTGTGGACCCGCCGAACTCATGTGTTATTCCCAAGCTTCCACTGAAGTTTTCGATGTCACCGAGACTCTCAAAAACGACGGAACCGGTATCACTGATACCTTTCTGATTTTGCGTGAAATATTGTCCAGAAAACACGAGACTCGTCGCTGGCGTGAGTTGATATTCGGTCCGCGCGGAACCCGTCACATTAGAATAGCCGTCGATGGTTGTTGTGAGGTCGGATGTATCCAGATCAATCGGATCGCGCTGGTTTCTACTGAGTGTTAGCAGTGCGTTAAGCTTATCACGTTGCAATTCAAGTGTGCCGCGACTATCATAAGTACTGTTTTGCTCAAAGTTTTGAGAGACTTGGACTGAGAAGGGAGAAGTCGCTTTACGGGTAATGATATTGATAACCCCACCGAGTGCGGCATTTCCAAAAAGTGAAGCAGTCGCGCCTTTGATGATTTCTATCCGTTCGACGTTTTCGACAGCGAGCCGTGCCATATCGAGTTTGCCAGCGATACGTCCAACCTGCGGTTCGCCATCGACGAGAATTAGGACGTATTCGGAGTCAAGCCCTTGAAGTTGCACGCCATCGCCGTGTCCATCGCAATGGATAATAATACCTGCTGTATGTTCTAAAACTTCGCCGATATTCTCTGCCCCCGTTGCCTCAATTTCTGCGCGCGTAATAAGGTTTGTAATAACGGGTGTATCTTTCAGGCGTTGGGGTGTTTTTGTCGCGGTTACCACGACTGGATCTAATTCCACAGCACCGTCTGTTTCAGGTGTATCGTCTGCGCTCTCTGCTGAACTCAGTAAGGCAAAAACAAGCAACGCTAACACAAGGTTTAACAGTATCCGTAAAATCCATTTGAAGGTGAGATTTGCCTTGGGAGAATCCATTATTCTGTTTGAAGGCATAATTTTTTCCTCTTGAATTCGTTAGAAGGTTTGCAAACAAAGCTGAATTTGTATCGCTTGGCGTGCTGTCTCCAAATTTTCTTGACAATACAATACTCGTAGTGTATTCTAATTAATGCAGAAAAGGCATGGACACGAAACGCGCTGACGCGCGTAAAAGTCCGCAGTACGCGAAATCCTGTCGATTTTAATCGATGTGTGTGAATTTCCTTTAGAAACATGGACAGTGGCTAACAATTGGCAGTTGGGAGCCTGTCCTGTTTCTTGCGTCGCTTTTTCTGCTATTATTTTTCCTTAGTGAACCATAAAGGGACCACCGGATGGCTCCTCCTTCAGATCTGGTCGGGCGGAATCGAGAAATACTTCGTGAAGTTCGAGTTTGTTCGATTGTGTAAACGCCTCTTTGGGCAATGTGCCGGATTGGGCATGTCCTTTACGAAATTCCTCAGACTCTACCCAGTTTTCAAAATCCTTTCGTGATTCCCAGAGTGTGAAAACGATGTATGGGTCGCCCTCATTGACTGGACGCAGTACCTGATTTGAGATGAATCCTGGCATCCCATCAACAAGGCGAGCCCGGTTTCGGAACCTTTTCTCGAATTCATCTTGGTATTCAGGTGAGACATAGATTCGATTCGCAACAGTTATCATAAAGTTCTCCTTATTGAGAGTGAATTTCATTATCAAAATTTACAGTAAGGCGGGGTATCCTGTTCCCCGCCCAACCGTATTGAAGAGGCTATGGTAGCCTGGTATAGAGGTATTATAGGACTTACTCTTATAATGATTCTAAAAACACAATGAGCGCGTCGCGTTCCGCTTTCGACATCTGTTCAACGATTTGCCGAGAGGTTTCCGCTTCGCCCCCGTGCCAGAGGATCGCTTCCATCAAGTTTCGCGCCCTGCCATCGTGGAGGAAGTTGGTATGTCCGTTGACTGTTCTTACCAACCCGATGCCCCACAAGGGTGGTGTCCGCCATTCGCTACCGTTGGCGTGAAAATCGGGACGATTGTCCGCCAACTCAGGTCCCATGTCATGTAACAGCATATCCGTATATGGGTGGATCGTCTGATTGCTTACAGAAGGCACACCCGCTAAAACACCGGTTCTTAATGTAGGTACATGGCAATTGGCACATTGCGCTTTGGCAAAGAGTTCTTCGCCCTGTTTAACTTGTAGATCGTCTACGTTGCGTCGCGCTGGCACTGCCAATGTCTGAACGTAGAATGTTACGACCTCTAAGATATCGTCGCTGACCTCTGGTGTTGCGCTGTGTTTAGTGAGCTGGGGTTGTCCTGCGGAGTTCTCAATTGAAAATAGAGACGTTGTTAGTCCCATATCATCGTGGTACGCCGCTGCAACCTGCTGAATAAGCGTCGGTTGATTTGCTTTCCATCCGAAACGTCCCAGGGCGTAACGCTGCTTAACGACATCCCAGACATAATTAGGTTTACCAGAAATACCGTCCCCGTCTACATCGGCTTCGTCTGCGTAAGCGAGGATAGTTTCTTCAGGAATCGCTTCCAGCAAACCGAGTCCAAAGACAACCGGTGCGACGCGTGGCGATACTTCGATGTTTTCTGGCAGGGGTTGGTAAGTATCCGTAAAAGTATAGTTCGGATAGCGTAGGTGCACGCGCGTGCCATCTACCGTTGTCAACGTCTGTTCGGTATAGTCAATCTTGACCTTTCCTTCCGGGTTTGCATTGACAATTGAGCGGTTGTTAAGTTGTGTACCGAAGCCAGGCACCGGTGTTGGCGGCATTCCGGCTGCCGAATCCTCTGCTTTTGGAAGACTGAGTCTGAAAAGCAGGGAAACAAGTCCTTCGTTAGAATTCGGTGGTCGCCCGCGACCGTCGCGGGAATGGCAGTTGATGCACGAAACGTTGTTGTAGATGGGTCCCAATCCAGGATTCACCACCGCGGGTGCTGTTACAAAAACGGCTTCAAATTCAACATCGCCTTCCAGATGTTTCTCAAGTGCTGCTGTAGAGAGATTTGGAGCCGGGATTGAAAAGGCGTGGCTTGAGGCATCAAAGATAGTGGTCTCACCACCAGAAAACTCGCTCGTCGAAAACACCGGTATCGACTCTACTACCACGGGGGACTCAGAATCACATGCCGTCAGTGGAATTGATACGGCGAGAATTAGATACAGTAAACTCTGAATATGTTTCATTTTAGTTGTCAGTCGTCAGTTATCAGTCGACTTTAATTAAACTCACTTGATTGAACGAGTGGGAGTATATCTTGTTCGAGTGTCTGTTGAACCTTGCTGACGGCATCAATCGCAGCTTGGACAGCACTGCGATTTGCGGTAATCGAATCGCGGAACGGATCTGGAATTGCCCCAATAGCGTCGATGGCTGCTTGTACTTCTTGCTGGAAACGGGCATCTAAATCAGAATCCTGACTGTTCACGAATTCGTTCAACCCCTGTCCATCCGTTACGAAATTACCCATGTAAACGTTCTGAATCCCACGGATATTGTCTTGGAAATCAGAGATGGAGTTGAAACTGAACTGGGATTCAACAAGGGTTGTGTCCGATTCGTTGTAAGGGTCAGATATTTTACCGTTCGCAACCTCATCAGCGATGGTTATCATGCCGTTTACCATCTCTTGCACCGCGGCACTTTGGGATGGATAGATAACACTCCCTGTACCAGCTTGTGCCACTGCACTGCTGAAGTTTTCACCTTCTGGTGCCCACGCTAAGCGTAGTTGAGAGGTACTCGTCTTAAGGTTCTCTGTGGTTGAAACGAGGTATTCCAATTCACGTCTGGTTATATCCGATGCTTTACGTTGGTTGCCATCGCGGAACAGTAGGAATTCGATGGTGTGAAATCCTTTTTGTGTATCTTCTAATCCACTGACAAAATCCACCGTTAGTGCATCATTGCTGTCCAGAACAGACTGTAAGTTAACGTGATCGACGGGCCAACTATCTAACGCTGGATCGAGCCCTTGTGTGTCAACGGGACCGAACAGAAACGCTTCGCTCTGTTCCCAAGGTGTTCGGGTTGCTATCCACGCTTGTTGTGCTTTTTCAAGATTCCCTTGTGAGGTATCCGCCTCCAGCGTCTTGACGGCTGCCAACAGTTCACCGGCTTTGTTATCGAGGTCGGTGTATGTGGCTAACACAACAGTGTTGGCGAAATCATTGAGCATCGTGCTTGCATCAAAAGCAGCATCTTGCGAACCGTTAAGTTCATCCGTCTCATCATCACTGCCACATCCTACAACAAAGGCGGATGCAAGGAGCAAACAACACATTCCTATAGCAAGTTTTGACTTGCAAGCTGCGTCAAAAAGTGTCCAAACTTTATAGAGTTTCATACAAAACCTCCGTATTTGTAGATGATTAACTTTTCCTTAATATTGAAAGCCAAAGCCGAGCGAGAAAGTATTTTCTCTGTTTTTGTCTTTCGTTGCTAACCGTCGGAGAGAATAGTGGCTCTTAAAAACCATTTTTGGATGGACATGGTAGTTAATCCCAAAAGTCCATGTGTTTCTTTCCCACCGCGGATTGTCGAAGATAATACCTTCAACGCTCGCCATGGTATCATAAAAATCATAACGCGCGAAGACATCCAAAGTCTTATCTGAAGGCTTGTCCTCCAGATCATGATGTTTCGTGCTGTTATTTGGTTTCGTGAAAAATGATAGAATATCGTAGCCTGCCTCAATGTACCAACCGAGGGCTGAACTCCCTATGGGTGTACGCTTTACATTGAGATTGTTGGAAAGCGTCCGATTGACTTTAGACAACCGATCGGCATTCTCAAGCCTGCCCCAGAGAAACAATCCGCGTACCTTCACGGCATTTACTTCATAAAATCCGTGAAGACTCACAATTCCCACGTGTGCATCAAAATCCACATCAGGTTTTGGTCGGTTCGCGGCGGTGTCTCCGTAGTAGCCAGAGATACCGACGGTCGCGTTTTCATGAAACGCGTAATCGAGCCGTCCGACGAATGTAGGTGCCTCGGCGTTGGCTGTTTCAAATCGAAGTTGGTGTCAGCGAACTATCCAGTGCCGGGAACTGAAACCGGTCGAATCCAATCCGATGACAATTTGTTGCTGATAGTTCAGTGAGCCGAGCGATCCGAAAATTTCGACACCGGTTTCATGCCAAATCGTTGGAATGATATGTGCTTCCGATTCGGGACGTGTTGTCGTAAAGTAGTGTTGGGGTCGATGCCGCTTTGCAACAAGCCCTACTGGGACTATAATATGTCCGACACGGAAGTTGAGGGAAGATTGAAAAGAAAAAACGGCAGCGAGTTTTTCAACAATGATTTCACCGCCTTTTTCGATTTCTGTCTCGAATTCTCCAAACTCTTCAAATTTGTCAAATTCCATTGTGCTACCGGTACCGCCGTGTTCAAACTCCAATTCCGATTCAAGTTGGATGGTATCGTTGATGCGGTATTTTGGCGCGATGACGAAACGTTCTACATCAATAGCAGCTCGCCTGCCCGGGTCAAGTTCCCAATCAAAGTGAGAATAGTGGATGATTCCGTATCCAGAGACCGAGAACGAATTTGATTCAGCAAAAGCAGCATCGCGATTAAAAATCGCTCCTACGAAAATGAACATTCCCCAAACAGTGAGGAACACGGGTTGTTTTCTCATAAATACAGATCTCTAACA
>VXZL01000345.1 GCA_009845505.1 Candidatus Poribacteria bacterium
ACTCGCAGCAGGACGCATGACATTCCTGATTTCGCATCGTATCGGATCCGCACGGCTTGCAGACCGTATCTTGGTATTAGATGCGGGTAAAATTGTTGAAGACGGCACACACGATGTCCTGCTTGCCAGAAATGGACGCTATGCCCAATTTTTCAGAGCACAGGCACAATGGTACCAATAAAAAGAGGATGCCCCAATGCAAAACACGAATGGGAAACTGAAAACTTGGGGATTAGCTGCTAAAGAAAGTTTCCTCGCTTATGTCCGAACGCTGGTTATTATTTGGCAAAGCGGACCTTTCGCGGTCTTGGGCATGACGCTTCTTACCTTATCGCTTGGGGTTGTCCCGGCGTGCCAGTTCTTTGTAACAGAGCATCTCGTGAATGCAATAACTGCTGCGATAGGCGACGCGAACTGGTGGCGAATGGTCCTACCGTGGCTCATCGGATTGCTAAGTTTACGCATTCTTAGCGTCGCTGTTGACTTACTTCGCGAACCGTTGTATATCCACTTAGGCGAAAACATTGAAATCTGGATTAATGAGAGCGTTACTCGGAAAGTGGATACGACAGAACTTATCGACTTACAGACCGGAGAATTTCAGAATGCCCTTGAGCGGGCGCGTGGTGTCTCCGGGCTTGCGCTTCAGGAAATCCTCTGGTATTTCGTTGACAGTCTTCAACAATTCATCAGTATTGTTACACTTGGGATTCTGCTCTGGCGGTACCATCCGTTGTTGGCACTGCTGCCCGCTTTAACGGGTATGGCTTCTTGGTGGAGCGATGCGCGTTTCACGGTAGACCTTTACGATTTTGATGTAGAGCAGACACCACAACGCCGAGAACGAGATGCGTTAGAAGGAACGCTGACCGACCGTGGCACCGGTAAAGAAGTTCGATTATACCAAGCGCAGGACTTATGGATAGAACGGTGGCATAAATTAGGACAGGGATTGATAGACGGACAAATGGGAATCCGACGACGTAAATTTTCAGTCTGTCTCTCCCTTGACATGACTCGCGGGTTGTTATATGCCGCCTCACTTATCCTTTTGTTGTTTGAGGTCTTTCGTGGCGATTTGACGGTTGGCACTTATATCGCTGCTGCCGCTGCTCTGGTTCAATTGGATGGTATTTGGAACGAGATAGCGGGTCGATTTCAAGGGATTGTAGAATTGATGCGTCCATTGTTTGGGGACCTGTATCAGTTTTTAGATAGAAAGTCCGCGAAGATGACTCAGGAGCGTAAGGACCCATCGGACACGAATGGCAATGAATTAATTGGAAACAGGGCGGTTCAAGATATTGGGATAGAAAACGTTTCATTTTCGTACCCAAATTCGCAAGAACTTGTGCTAAACCATGTAAACTTAACATTGAAAAAAGGGGAGCGCGTCGCACTTGTTGGACCTAACGGTGCTGGGAAGACCACATTGGCACGCCTACTCTTAGGACTCTACCATCCGCGCACAGGCACGATTCATATAGGGAATGTCCCTTTAAACGAAGAAAATCGTCAGGAGTGGTTGATGCAGTGCAGTGCTGTCTTTCAAGACTTCACGCAGTACCATCTCACCGCACGTGAGAATATTATCTTTGGTGACTTGGAACACCCCGAACGCATGGAAACGGCATCTGTTGCTGGTGGTGCCGCTACAGTTGTTGATGGGCTTACAGAAAGCTATGAGACTGTCCTCGGCCCTACCTTTGGCGGACGCGATCTTTCTGGCGGTGAATGGCAACGTCTCGCAACAGCGCGGAGTTTTATGCGCGAAACACCTTGGCTGGTTGTCCTTGACGAACCGACTGCTGCCCTTGATCCGCTCGCGGAACAGGCGGTTTATGAACGGTTTATTGAGCGGAGTGCCGGACGGACATCGGTGCTTATCTCGCACCGCCTCTCTTCTGTCCGCACCTGTGACAGGATCCTCGTCCTGGATAACGGCAGAATTGTGGAAGACGGGGACCATGAAACATTATTGGCAGAAGATGGACTGTATGCACAGTTTTTTAAAGCACAGGCGCAGTGGTATGTTTGAGGGTATGTTCCCCAACAGGTGCGGCAAGGAGGAACAGAACATTGAAATTCTACGAAGGATTTTCAACAGGACTCTCTGTTATTCGGCAGGAGAAATTGCGCTCAGCACTCACAATGCTCGGCATCGTCATTGGCGTTGCTGCCGTCCTCGCCATGCTCGCTATCGGTGATGGCGCGAAACGCATCGTCATGCAAGAATTTGAAAAATTTGGCGGTCACTTTACGGTGAGACGGAATCCTTGGATTTGGCGTGGTGACCGCGTCTTCCCAAACCGTAGTGGTGAGTATATCAAATACGAAGACATCCTTGCAATCGAGGCTGAATGCCCGTCTGTCGAATTTGTCAACCCCAGTGTGTCTTCTGAAATCCTTGCACAAACCAGTGATGGTGCCTCGAAATGGACAGAATGCGAGGGCGTTAGTTCCCACTTCCCAACTGGGATGAAGTGGGAAATTAAACACGGGCGTTTCTTCTCGGAAAATGAGTTCAATAACCGCAGAAAAGTCTGTTTGCTTGGTTTAGAAGTCGCAACGGAACTTTTTGGAGATCAGAACCCCGCTGGCAAAGAGATCAAACTCTCGCTTCAAGGTGGCAGACCTAATCGTTTTCTCATCTTGGGCGTAATGGCTGAACGCTGCACAAGCCTCCAATACGGCTTCAGCTGGGACGACATCGTTTTCGTCCCTTTGACGACTGCACAAGACAGGTTTAAAGGAAAGCACTATGTCAACTATATCAACGTTAGGGCAATAGACGCTAATTCTATCGAGAAAGCCGCTGAAGAGGTCAAAGCCGTTCTCAGAAAAC
>VXZL01000668.1 GCA_009845505.1 Candidatus Poribacteria bacterium
GTGTTATAATAACAGTTAGCGATTGGCAGTTGGCGATTAGCAATTAGCAATTGGAAACCTTTGGCAGTTGGTAAAGAGGGCGTACTTTAACGCTTGCGTCTTTGCCATAGACCAATAGCCAATAGCCATAAGCCAAAAACAAGGAGGAACACTATGGGTTTCAAATTTGGATATAGCACGTTACGCTGGCAAACGCCGGATTTTGAGGAGCTCTTGACACAACTCAAGGACGCAGGTTGGGACGGTTGGGAGATGCGCCAATCCTTAGATTGGGTCGGAACACCGCAACGCATCCGAAAGATATGCGATAATGTGGATCTGCCGATTGCTGCTGTCACAGCACGCGGGCTGCCGATTGATAAAAACACGGAGCAGATGGAGCTCAATAAACGGCGTATGGACTTCGCCGCAGAAGTTGAAGCCGACTGTTTCATGTTTATGGGGGCAGGCAAACCGAAAGACCGTCCTGTCAATAGTGAGGATCTCGCTGCACTCGCCGATGTCTCCGAAGAATGGGCGGAGTACGCTTCGCAATACGGTTTGGAGGTCTGCTATCATATCCACACCAACACCACCGTCGATTCGATTGACGACTGGGCGAAATATATGAGTCTTCTCCGAAAGTGCAAACTTTGTATAGACGTGTCGCATTCGGCACTCTGGGGTTACGATCCAATCGAATCTATACGCCGCTATAGCGACGCGCTCGTCTACGTCCACCTCCAGGACTACGGCAGCGTCACGGGTGGCGACGATGGCACACCTTACGATGTCGGTTGGGTCGATGTCGGTGCAGGGACGGTCATGGATTTCCCGGGCATTATGTCTACACTTGAGGAACTCAAATACGACCGCTGGGTCACGGCGTGTCCCGGACAGGTTGAAGACCGTTCGGATATCGAACGCATGAGTGTCAACCGCGAATATCTGCGGGAATTAGGGTATTAGCAAATAGCGAACCGCGTATCGCGAACCGCGAACCGCGAGTTGCGGTAGGCGAATAGCAAATAGCGAAATTCAAACTGGAGACTGAGTGCATGAACAAAGCAGCGGGAGAGATCCGCTCTATTCTCGCTACCGACTGTGGTAGCACAACGACAAAGGCAATTCTTATTGAGAAACGGGGTGCCGAATACCAACTCATCGTGCGAGGTGAGGCACCGACGACGGTTGAGGCACCCGTCGAAGATGTAACAGCAGGCGTTATTAACGCCATTACCGAAGTTGAGGAACTTGCTGGACGCAAACTTCTCAATAACGGAAGCGTTCTGAAACCGCAGCGTGGCGACGAAGGCGTTGATATTTACATATCAACCAGCAGTGCCGGTGGTGGACTTCAGATGATGGTAGCAGGCGTTGTCCGCAATCTGACAGCAGAGAGTGCCGAGCGCGCTGCACTCGGTGCGGGTGCAATCGTCATGGATGTTATTGCCTCCAACGACAAACGTCTCCCTCACGAAAAGATTGAACGCATCCGACATCTCCGACCTGATATGCTGCTTTTGTCGGGTGGCATTGATGGTGGAACGACTTCGCACGTCGTTGAATTGGCGGAGATTATCGCTGCGGCACGTCCCAGACCGCGATTGGGTATCGCTTATGAACTCCCTCTCATCTACGCTGGGAACATAGATGCACGTGAGTCCATTGAAGAACGCTTGCAAGATGTAATGGCACTGGAGATAGTGGATAACCTACGTCCGGTTTTAGAGCGTGAAAACCTCATGCCGACGCGGCACAAGATACAGGAGCAATTCCTCGAACACGTCATGGCACACGCCCCCGGTTATCGGAAACTGATTGATTGGACGGATGCCCCGATTATGCCGACCCCTGGAGCCGTGGGTGAGATTATTCAGACCGTCGCTGCACAACAAGATATTGCGGTCGTCGGGGTTGACATCGGCGGTGCGACGACCGATGTCTTTTCTGTTTTCAAGAATAAGGAGGCAGAATCAATCTTTAACCGAACCGTCAGTGCGAACCTCGGTATGAGTTACAGTGTCTCGAACGTCCTCGCTGAAACCGGATTAGAAAACGTCCTCCGCTGGGTCCCGTTTGACATTGAGGTTGGGGATCTCCGAAACCGAGTTAAGAACAAGATGATTCGTCCGACGACAATTCCACAGACGCTGCAGGAATTGATCCTCGAACAAGCGATCGCCCGCGAGGCACTCCGACTCGCTTTTGAACAGCACAAACAGCTCGCTGTCGAATTGCGAGGGGTCCAACAACAACGCACAATTTCTGAAGCCTTCGATCAAGCCGAAAGCGGACAGACGCTCGTGAATATGCTCGATTTAGACATGCTTGTTGGCAGCGGTGGTGTCTTGTCACACGCACCGCGTCGGCAGCAAGCGATGCTTATGATGATAGATGCTTTTGAACCTGAAGGGATAACCCACCTCGCTGTTGACAGTATCTTCATGATGCCGCAGCTTGGTGTGCTCGCGCAGGTCAATGCCGAAGCTGCGACCCAAGTCTTTGAACGGGATTGTCTCATCCATTTAGGGACGTGTATCTCTCCTATCGGTATTGGCAATGCTGGTGAGGCGTGTCTCTCTATTGAACTCGATCTACCGGGCAGTCCGCCTGTTGTTGAGGACGTGCCGTACGGTGAACTCTGTCTCTATCCGTTGGCATTGGGTGAAACGGCATCGGTGAAACTCCAACCGTCTCGGAAATTTGATCTTGGTGCGGGGCGCGGCACCGCCATTGAAGCAGAGGTAATGGGCGGTGTTGTAGGATTGGTTATTGATACCCGCGGCAGGCCGCTCGAAATTCCGACGGATTCCGCAGATCGGGTCACACAACTCACGAAGTGGC
>VXZL01000166.1 GCA_009845505.1 Candidatus Poribacteria bacterium
GCCATAACCCTTCGACTGTTTCCGTCTGTAATTCCTCAGATGGGACGTAATTGGAGAGCTGCGGGTTTGCTGCGAGATGTGTTTGCGCCTGTTTCCAAACAACCTGTGTGAGTTCTGGTGCTAACGTCTGCCAGGCCGTTTCGTCAATTGTCTCTGGTTTCTCTATTTTTCGATAAGCGTTTTCAACGGTATAGGGCGATGCTGCGACGCGCGGTGGAAGACTCGGAAACCACTGAATCGGTACCGCGAAGATCTCATTTGCCGTTTTAAAAGAGGACGTCAGCAACCAGAGCATAGGTATCATCGTACAGAAAGCTGCGCCTACCAAAAGGAGGTAACCGATACCTCTGGAAATTTTTGTCGCAACCTGTTTATTTTTTTGGTTTTGGTTCATTCTATAATCCTAATTCGGATAATTCTACTGTCCGTGCCCGTTGAATGTCGTCCTGATACTTGAAGACACACCCAAGCGTTTCCGTAACAACCTCTGCATCCAGTTGCGCCTTACCGAGTGCGATGAGTGCCAATGCCCAATCCAGCGTCTCTGCTACCCCCGGTTTTTTGTAGTAATCCCCTTGCCGCCACAGCTGCATGATCCGACACAACTGCTCCGCCAGGTGTTCGTCAATATCTGGCAACTTCGTCTGGACAATTGCCAGTTCTTTCTCAAGAGTCGGATAATCGATCCACTGATAAAGGCAACGGCGTTTGAGGGCTTCGTGTACCTCTCGCGTCCGATTTGAGGTGAGCACAACATGCGGGATATGTTTTGCTCGGATCGTGCCGATTTCGGGGATCGTAATCTGAAAATCGGACAGGACTTCAAGCAGGAACGCCTCAAATTCACTGTCGCTCCGATCTACCTCGTCAATGAGTAAGACCGGTGGGACATCAGCATCGCTCTGAATGGCTTCCAGCAACGGACGTTTCAGCAGAAATGCCTCACTGAACAAATCCGTTCCGATGTCTTCTTTATCACGTCCTTGTGCTTCGTCAATGCGAAGTTGCAAAATTTGCCGTGTATAGTTCCATTCATACAACGCGCTGTTTACATCCAAGCCTTCGTAACACTGCAATCGGATGAGTTTGGCGTTTGTTGAGTCCGCAAGAACTTTGGCGACTTCTGTTTTGCCGACCCCGGGTTCGCCTTCGAGAAAGATAGGCTTTTTGAGGTGGTGCGCCAGATAGAGCGTCGTCGCTAAACCTTTATCTGCGATATACGCATGTTTTGCACATACGGCTTGAACGTCTTCGATGGATGTAAACATTGTGTGATATGTAATCGGTAGCCTCCTTCACTTCTCCTGCAAAGCGCGTTCATAATCTTCTCGATAATCAATATCCCGCAATACCCGATCCGTATCTACAGTGACGTAGTGAATATCGTCACCGTATTTCTTGAAAAGTGTTCGTACGCCACTACTCCCTGAGTCTAAGGCAAGGATTTCACAAGCATATCGCTGGTGAAAGACAACCGGATGCCCGCGTTTATAGTTATAGCTGGGGAGCGCAATTCCCTTGTCTGTTTGAACGTAAGCGTTGATGACTTGATTAATCAGTTCAGTGGAAATAAAGGGTTGGTCTACGAGCATCAACGCAAACGCCTCGCTCCGTTCCAGTGCCTTTATACCCACCTGTGCCGAGGTTAACATCCCTTCGCGGTAATCAGGGTTAAAAACAATTCTGACCGGGCGCGTCCGCAGTTGTTCCTTGATCTCCGCTGCGCAGTGTCCGACCACGACAATAACCTCATCAAACTTTGCACCGAGCATGCTATCCACTACGGTCTCAACGATAGTGCTTTCTCCAAACGGGAGTAGCTGCTTCGGCTCTCCCATTCGGGAGGAGAGTCCTGCTGCAAGAAGGATTCCAGATATGAAAGGAGATGATTGCTGCGCCATGTCTAATACCGAATGCCGAAAGTCTCATATTCCCCAGTGAAAGCACGTGCGTCGATGTCAATCGAATCGACTCTTGCGTAACGCGGTCCCTTTTTCAGGAACGTAACTAACGCATCTAACTGCGCCTTATCACCCTCGGCGACAACCTCGACTTTACCGTTTGGTAGGTTCTTCGCATAACCGTTAACACCGAGTTGCTTCGCGTTGAGCTGCGTAAAATTACGGAAACCTACACCTTGTACCTTGCCACTGATTAGCACGTACAACTGCATCTTCTGATTGATCTCAATCGTAAGTGTGATAGGCGTGCCAAGTTCTGGAAGCACGGCATCGTTCTTTTTATAAATGTTCTCCTCTGACGATTCAGGAAGCGGGTTCTGGAAGAGTGCGCTTGCATCAAACACCCTCAAGGCGACAATGTCATTACTCATAAACGCTTGCGGCAGCATCGCATCTTCATCTTCACTGTCCAAGTCTGGCACAATACGCGAACCCGAGTAGATCCAAGCGACCTGTTGCAACGGCTTTTGGGTTTTTACATTGAGAATAAGTTCTTCGGCGCGGACCTTTTTCATTTCGTCGCCGTCTTTCCACGCAACGGACATAATGAATGCAGTACCTGTTGGCGATGTCGGGGCATCTTTTTCTTCATCGTAGCCAGGGGGTGTGCCGACTTCAACACCGAGTTTACTTAAAGCGTCGTAGATTTCTTTCGCTGTCGCATCAACAATAATGATACTCTCATACTCCTTGCCGTCGCGTCCACAGATGAGATATTCGACTGCACCTCTTAAATGCTCATCATATTCACCGAGTGCTTTAGAAATTTCGCCAGTTAAGACGAGCTGTTTTTCCTTTTCCATCACCTTGAGATGCCCATCACCCCATCCGATACTCGACAGCGCAACAAGGCACACAGTTAAAC
>VXZL01000272.1 GCA_009845505.1 Candidatus Poribacteria bacterium
GGCTCAGCCCCATTTGATGGAGAATTTCATTCACATTATCTTTTAACAACCGAGGTGCCGTACCCACTAATTTCTGTGGAAGTGCCAAATTTTCCTTTACTGTTTTATCCGCTAATAGCTTAAAATCTTGAAAAACGATGCCTATTTTTTGCCGAAAATACGGAAGGTTTACCTTGTTCAGTTCAGCGAGTTGTTGTCCAACAACACTCATCTCACCACCTATTGGAGCTAAGTCCGCATATAAAAGTCGTAAGAGGGTCGTCTTTCCTGAACCGCTCGGACCAACGAGAAAAGCAAACTCGCCGCGCTCAACACGAAAACTCACTTTCTCAAGCACGCTAAGTTCATCGTAACTGAAACTGACCTGGTGTACCTGTATCATTTTAATCGTTATCGGTGCGTTCGCTTTGAAAGCCGAAGCCATTTTCAGTAGTCAGCAGTTGGTCAAGTGGTATCTGAAGACCGACAGCTAACAACTGACAACTATTTTGTATATTCACACGAAGGGCAAGCGATGAAGGTAGACACGGTTTCACTACCTCTCGCTTTTTTTGTTTTCTCAACCAAGAATGGGGCGTTACATTCCGGACAAGATTCCGAGAGCGGTTTATCCCATGTTGAAAATTCACACTTCGGATAGTTACTACACCCGTAAAAGACCCTGCCACGGCGGCTGCGCCGTTCACCGAGGTAACCGTCGCAATCGGTTTCTGGACAATCAACGCCGATTGGGATCGGTTTAGCATTTTTGCACTTCGGATATCCGCTGCACGACAAAAATTTGCTACCGGCACGACTCGTCCGGATAACCATGGGCTTACCGCACTTGTCACATTCGGTATCGGTCAGTTCAGGTTCTGGAGGCGGCGTATCATCTGCATTTAGCGGTTTGATGCTCTTACACTCCGGGTAGTTCGCGCATCCGACGAACAGTCCATACCTACCCCATTTAACAATCATGTTACTTCCACACTTATCGCATTTTTCATCGGATTCTTCTTCCATCGCTTTTCGGGCTTCATACATCTTGTCAGGTGCTTCTTGCAAAGCCGTTTGGAAGGATGGATAAAATTCGCCTAAAGTATGGGACCACTTAACTTTACCCTCTGCGATGGTGTCAAGCTGCTCCTCCATCTCTGCTGTGAATCTAACGTCAACGATGTTCTCAAAACCTTTAATAAGTAACGTGTTGACAAGTCTTCCAACATCTGTAGGTACAAGCTGCCTGCGTTCTCTGGTCACGTAACCCCGATCCTGAATTGTTGACAAAATAGACGCATAAGTACTGGGGCGTCCAATTCCTTTTGCTTCTAACATCTTGACGAGTGTTGCCTCGTTATAACGCGGGGGCGGTTGTGTAAAGTGTTGCTTCGGTTCCAATTTACGCAGATCCAGTGCGTCACCTGCTTTGGCTATAGGTAAGTTGATGTTCTCTTCACTAACTTCGTTTTCCTTGGCAGCGGTGTCATCTTTACCTTCCATATAGATACGGCTGAATCCGTTAAACTTGATGACTGAACCCGTCGCTCGAAAGAGATAAGTTCCTGCTTTGATGTCAATCGTTGTTGCGTCCAAAATAGCAGGATTCATCTGACTCGCTATAAATCGTTTCCAAATCAAGTCGTAAAGACGGTACTGTTCGTTGTTCAGATAGGATTTCAATTCTGCTGGCGTTCGCAGAGGGACAGTCGGACGGATAGCCTCGTGCGCGTCTTGCGCCCCTTTTTTGCTCCGATAATTAACAGCACGAGCAGGTAGATATGCTTCACCGTATGTGTTTTTAATGTGGTTTCGTGCTGCTTGAACCGCCTCTTGAGCAACGCGCGTCGAATCGGTACGCATGTAAGTGATAAGTCCAACCGAACCTTCGCTCCCGATTTCTAATCCTTCGTAGAGTTGTTGGGCAATGAACATCGTCTTTTTGGCAGCAAACCGTAGTTTTCGAGACGCTTCTTGTTGTAAGGTACTCGTTATAAACGGCGGAACCGGACGCTGTTTACGCTCCCGTTTTTCGACCTTTTCAACGACGTAGTTCTTTGTTTTTGCATCTGCGGTGAGTTCTTTCGCACGTTCTTCATCTATGCGAAATCCGTAATTATTAATCTCACCTTTCTTGCTACCAATCTTATGTAATTTGGCAGGAAAAAGATGCTCAACATCAATTGGGGTCAGTGTTGCCGTGAGTGTCCAATATTCTTTAGGTTCAAACTTCTCAATCTCTTCTTCGCGTTCACAGATAAGTCGTACCGCAACGGATTGGACTCTGCCAGCACTGAGACCCGGTTTAACACTTCGCCATAGAATCGGGCTAATCTGGTATCCGACGAGCCGGTCGAGCACGCGGCGGGCTTGTTGGGCATCAACGAGCGACATATCAATCTCGCCTGGATTCTCGATCGCATTTAAAATTGCACTTTTCGTGATTTCGTTGTAGGTTATCCTATAGATGGGTTTCTTGGTTTTCTTCAGTTCTTCGGCAAGATGCCAACAAATAGCCTCGCCTTCGCGGTCCGGGTCTGCGGCGAGATAGATGTTCTCCACCTTCCGGGCTTCGCTTTGGAGCGATTTCACAACCTTGCCCTTCCCACGAATCAGGACGTATTTCGGTCTGAAGGCGTTTTCAATATCGACACCGAGTTCTTTCGTCGGTAGGTCGCGGATATGTCCAACGGAGGATTCGACGATATAATCCCTGCCTAAAATCTTTTTGATGGTTCTTGCTTTCGCTGGTGATTCAACAACAACGAGTGACTTCGACATGTCTTTTTCCTATTCTCTTTATTTTTCGTGGATGTAATGGTTTAGCAGACATCTACTTTC
>VXZL01000573.1 GCA_009845505.1 Candidatus Poribacteria bacterium
GCCCCAATGCAAGCGGAAAATCGAATGTCCTAGATGCTTTGAGCCTTTTTAATAAAATGATGATTGCCGAGATGTTGCCTTCAATTGAATTCATCCGTGAACATCTTTGGGCGGGTGAGGCGCGCGACATCACCTTTCAATTACAAGTTAACGTTGAAGAAATCCCCACTCAATACGGACTGGAACTTAAAGCTGAAGATGAAAATCTTCTTTTTGACGAAACTTTATTGGTCGATGACGTTCCAGTCATCTCAATTCAGAACGGAGAGGGCAAGGTGCAGGATGAGAATAGGGAAAACCTAACAAACTACAAATCTACTAAACTTGCTTTGAAATCCGCTGGGGACTATGGCAATAAGCCTATTACAAGTACTTTGACAGAGTTTGTTAAGAGTTGGGAATTTTATGATTTTCAACCACAACTCATACGAACTCATCTTTCAAGATCCTCAGCTGTTCCGGGGGAACTACGTGGATCTCCAAAGCTTGACATTCGTGGCTTGAGGTTGGCGGAACTCCTCTCCGATTGGCACAAGAATACGCGAACGGATTTTGATAGTGTAAGCGCGTCCCTTGAGGCGTGTACAAACCTAAAAATTGACTACTGTGAAATTGGTGGGACTAATCAAATATGTCTCTTGGAGGGGTATAGGAACCCGATCCCTCTCGCAAGGGCCTCCGATGGCACTTTGCGTCTTGTGGGATATTACATTTTGTTGAATCAGCCTGATTTACCACCGCTCATTGCTATTGAGGAACCGGAGCGAAATTTGCACCCTGGAGCACTGAAAAACATTACAAATGTCCTTGAGCAAATAGCCAAACACTCTCAAGTGGTTATTACAACGCATAGTTCCCAACTCTTGGATAACTTTAAATCTGAAAGTCTATCCGATTCACTTGGTGTTTTACTCCTACGTAACCGTCCTGGATTAGGCACAGAAGTACTCAATCTTGAGGATATCCGCGGTAAACGAGCAGCACTGGATGGTTGGATAGCTGACTTCGGAATTGGCAGTGCCATTTTCGACAGCGAGCTGCTACAAGACCTCATGGAGGAACCGGTATGACAAGCATAAGAGTCTGGAACTTGGAATCCGATCATGATACGCAAGCAGTCAAATTTTTGGATAATGAATTTGCAAGATTTAGACAAACTGGACAATTGGCTATTCGGACAGCAGGAAGAAGTGCACTCCGTAAGTGCCATAAAAGGGGCGAGCCTTCGAGTAGTTGTCTGAGCAAGACAATTCGATATTATCTCAATCAAGATGATTACATTATTTTTCTTGCCGACAGCGAAATTCTGGAATTAGACCATCAAGAACGACGAGAACCAAATTCTCTTGTTGATCAACTTAGACGTGTTACCAAAATTTGGAATTTTTCTAACAAAGTAATTTTCGCACCAGAGATTCAGGATTTTCAATCGTCTGTGACGACGTGGTGGGAAAATATCGTTTCGGACTTTCCTGCCGAACCTGAAGGTGCCCAGGAACAGTTTCGAGAAGAATGGGACAGGATCATGACCCGTATCCATGATATTTTTAAAAGTACATCAGATGACAAGTTAACGAATAATCTTGATGCGGCAATCCGGCATTATCAAGAGGGGGAAGTGACACTGGGAAGAGCTGCCGAATTAGCTGGTCTCCACCGTTTTGAATTTGAAGAGGCTTTGGCAGCAAGGAACATCTGGAAGATCGTTGAAGTTGATTCGGCAGAAGAGTTGAAAGCTGGAGTTTCTCTCATTAAAAGCCTTCACAAATCAGACGTTAGCACAGAGGAACAATAGTTTTGGTCTTTGTTGATACCGATGTGCTTTCAATTTTCGCCAAAATTGAGCGTTTGCCATTGCTATTTGCAGTTTTTGACCAAGAGACGCTTAATATTGCCTATGCTGTAGAAAATGAAATCAAAAGAGGTATCTCAAAAGGGTTCCACTTTTCTTACGACATCACCGTATTGCAAACGCAAGGGCGGATTCGCACATATCATCCAACGTCCATAGATCAAGAGTTTATGGGGTCTCTACCACCAACACTTGACCCAGGAGAACGCGAATCTATGGCAATTTGTAAACGTCTCACTGCGATTTTTGCCAGCAACGAACGACGAGTAATGCACTACTGCAAGGCAAATAGAATTGACTGCATCAACTTAGTTCGGATCTTACGGGCATCCTGGGAATTAAAAATTTTGACCCAAACCGATGTACGAAAAATTATAACTGAGATTGAGAAGAAAGATCGCCTTAAGTTCCGAACACTTGACCCGATTTTCAAATGAACCCATACAGCGAAGATGAACTCATAGAACAACCTTCCCTTGCAATTCTTGCCGAAATAGGCTGGGAAACACGCAACTGCCACAGCGAATTTAACCAACAGGATGGTAGCCCACTTGGCAGGCAAACCAAATCTGAAGTCATACTCACCTCCCGACTTCAACCCGCATTACAAAGACTCAACCCCAATGCAACCCAAGACGCAATTACCCAAGCAATCGAGGAACTCACTCAATCCCGCGCACTTTTGGATCCTGTCGAAGCGAATCGCGAGATTTACAGCCTTCTCAAAGACGGTGTGAAGGTTACTGTCACCGATCCAAACGGCGAAGGCGAAACTGTTGAAGTACTTCGGGTCATTGACTGGGAAAATCCGAAAAATAACGATTTCTTTGCTGCATCCCAATTCACGATTACTGGAGAGATGTACACCAGACGGCCCGATATAGTCTGTTTCGTCAACGGCATTCCACTCATCCTTATGGAGTTCAAACGGATTGATGTGAACCTCTACGCTGCCTATAACGATAACCTCCGAGACTACAAGGACACTATACCACATCTCTTTTGGTACAACGCCTTTATTCTCCTCTCTAACGGCACACAGAGCAAGGTAGGAAGCCTCACAGCCAGTTGGGAACACTTCGCCGAGTGGAAACGCGTTCAGCGTGAAGATGAACCACCTAACGCCTCTTTACAGACAATCCTACATGCCCTCTGCACACCCGAACGACTGCTTGATATTGTCGAGAACTTTATCCTGTTTATGGAGGTGCAGGGTGGATTAATCAAAATTCTCGCCAAAAACCATCAATACCTCGGTGTCAACGGGACTGTTGGTGCTTTGGAGCAAATTGAAGACAATCACGGCAAGCTCGGTGTGTTTTGGCATACGCAAGGCAGCGGGAAAAGCATCTCAATGCTTCTCTTTGCACAGAAAGTCTTGAGGAAAGTGCCGGGAAACTGGACATTCGTTGTTGTAACTGATCGTAAGGAATTGGACGACCAAATCTATAAAACCTTCGCCAGTACAGTCGGTGTCTTGACCCAGCAGGAGGTACATGCAGAGAGTGTCGTCCATCTCCGCCAACTCTTAAGTGAAGACCATCGCTATATCTTTACCCTCATTCACAAGTTCCAGACGCAAGGTAGCGAAAGGCACCCTGTTCTTTCGGAGCGGTCAGACATTGTTGTCATCACTGATGAGGCACATCGCAGTCAATACGATACACTCGCCTTGAACATGCGTACTGCGCTTCCCAACGCCGCATTTGTCGCATTTACCGGTACGCCCCTCATGACTGGCGAAGAAAAGACGAAATCCGTATTCGGTGATTATGTGAGTGTTTACAACTTTAATCAATCTATCGTTGACGGTGCAACCGTTCCACTCTATTATGAAAACCGTGTGCCGACCCTACACTTGATGAACGAAGACTTTAACGCAGATATCGAACAGATTCTTGACGAAGCCGAGCTTGATGAGGCACAAGAGGCGAGGCTTGAACACGAATTCGCCAGAGAGTATCATCTCATCACACGAGAGGAACGCTTAGAAACCATCGCTGAAGATATTGTTGAGCACTTTATGGGCAGGGGTTACCAAGGTAAAGCAATGGTCATCTCAATTGACAAAGCCACTGCCGTTAAGATGTTCGACAAGGTTCAGAAACATTGGAAGCGGCACATTAAGCGTCTAAAATCGGAGAGGTCTACACAGACGGATAGCGAACGGATCTTCTTAGAGGAAAGAATTAACTACATGGAAGAAACCGATATGGCAGTTGTCGTTTCTCCGGGACAAAACGAGATTGATGACCTTAGAGAAAGAGGCGTTGATATCGAACCCCACCGCCGCCGTATGAACGCTGAAGATTTAGATACCAAGTTCAAAGACGCGGACGATCCCTTCCGAATCGTCTTCGTTTGTGCGATGTGGATTACAGGTTTCGATGTTCCTTCCTGTTCCACAATCTACCTCGACAAGCCCCAGCGAAATCATACCTTGATGCAGACCATCGCCAGAGCCAACCGCGTCTTTGGTGATAAAAATAATGGTTTAATTGTTGACTACATCGGGGTTTTCCGAGACCTTGAAAAAGCGTTGGCGATTTATGCCACTGGTGCCGATGTTGAAGGAGACCAAACGCCAATCGCGGATAAGTCGAAACTGGTCGAAAAACTCAGAAAGGCGATCGCTGAAATCTCCGAATTCTGCGAAGGTCTCGGTGTTGACTTGGCGGAAGCCCAAACGGATCACGCTCTGCAAAACATCAGCCAAATCAATGATGCGGTGGAACGCATCTTGATTAACGATGAAACGAAAAAGAATTACCTACAGTTAGCAGTGAACGCCACTAAACTATACAAAGCGATTCTGCCCGACCCCGATGCATACGAGTTCACCAGAATTTGCCAACTGATCAATGTCATCGCACAGAAAATCAGGAATTTAACACCACCGGCTGACATCTCCGGTGTGATGACAGAAGTCGAAACCTTGCTTGACCTATCAATCGCACCCGAAGGCTACCGTATTGAGATACCGCCTGACAGTTATGATATGAATCAGATAGATTTAAGCCAAATCGACTTCGAGCAGTTAAGCGAACAATTCAATACACAACACAAACACGTTGAGGCAGAGAGACTTAGAGGGGCAATCAACACGAAACTCACTGTGATGGTTCGCCTCAACAGAACCCGTATGGATTATCAGGCAAAATTTGAGCAGATGATTGCAGAATACAACGCAGGCACTATTGGTGTCGAGGATTATTTTGAGAGGCTTTTTGACTTTGTTAGCGATCTCAATCAAGAAGACCAACGCTCCGGTACGGAAGACCTCTCTGAAGAGGAATTGGCGGTGTTTGATCTCCTGACACGGCGGGAGCCGCATCTAACTGTCCCTGAGCGAGACGAAGTGAAGACTGCAGTGAGAAAAATGCTTGAGACGCTCAAACAGGAGAAATTGGTCTTGGATTGGCGGAAACGGATCCAGTCGAGAGCGGAAGTCAAGGAAACGGTTAACAACATACTCGATGCTGAGCTGCCGCAACCTTACACACAAGAATTGTTCGGTCAGAAGTCCGAGGCGGTTTATCAGCACATCTACGATTCTTACTACGGCGAGGGAAAAAGCATTTATACCGAGAATTAAAGGCGAGGTGTTTTTGCTTGGGTGTTTCCCCTAGGAAACCTCGCCTACCCGAGATGGGTCGGTGTATCACCCAATCTCGCCAATCTCAATCAATCGAGGCACCAATGACAACCGATCATCCAATGACAATTCTGGGTGTGGCAAGTCCCCAAACAACGGACGGAAATATCCCGCACCCGCTGGAGATATCTGGTAGCGTTCCGCGTCGTAGAACCGCAGATCAAGATCCCGGCGAATCACATGCCCCGTCTCATCGCGCTTGAGCACCTGTTCCAACGGCAATAGCGTCGGTTCAATACCAGTATCTGTTCGCGTGATAGTCGCAACACCGTTGAACATCCCCTCTGAGAGTGCCTGTACCGCGATCGCGCCTGCTTTCATAGCAGTGTCCCTATCCAATGGAATCGGGCTACCACATCGTTGGAGATAGCCGAGAATCAACGCACGAAACGCTGAACTTGGAATTTCTGGGAGCAGTTTCTTCATCGCTTCAACGATGATTTCTGAACATCCCCCCGGTTTCGTATGCCCAAAAGCATCGAGTTCCGCTTGGGAGCTAATCATCAATTCCCCGGCATCGTTCCGAATCCCCTCCGACACGACAACAATGACGTTCCCTTGTGCTGCGTGTTTTTCACGAATCGCTTCCGCCAGTCTCTCAGGTTGATATGGGATCTCTGGGACAACAATAAGGTCTGCCTGCCCATAGGCTGCGGAGAGTGTTAACCAACCGGCATCTCTACCCATCGCTTCAACAACAATCACACGGTCATGGGAATAGGTAGTCGTCCGTAGGTCTCGGACGGCATTGATAACGCTCTGCGCCGATGACGGGAAACCGGGGCAGAAGTAGTTCACCATCTTAGAGTAATCAACAGCATCACCTTCTGGCGGATTTATACCGACATCGTTATCAATCGTTTTGGTCACAAACGTGGTCGTGAATTGGTCTGAAAGTGCGGTACCAACCGTCAAAGTGTCATCGCCACCTATCGGAATCAAACCACTGATGTCCAGCTTTTTCAGATTGCTTACCGCTTCGTCTAACTTATTATCTTTAATCAAGTTCGTGCGCGAGCTTTTTAGTAGTGTTCCGCCACGGTTCTCATCAATCAGGTCCGGGGTTAACGTAAAATAGCGTCCGCCTTTTAGGACACCGCGCCACCCTTCCATAAACCCAACCAATTCAAAACCGAGTTCCTCGGCTTTTAAGGCGATGCCTTTAAGGGTGGCGTTGAGTGCGCTCGTATCGCCACCCCCTGTTAAAACACCGATCTTTTTAGGCATATTAAAACTCCTTTTTTATTGGTTTTCGGTTCGCATTGCTACGCAATGCGAACCGAAAACTACTTCACGACTTCAAGAAGAACGGGCTTGTCAAAAGCGAGTGCTTTTTCAAATGTCGGCTTAAAATCGTTCGGATCTTCAACCCGTAGACCGACTGCACCGAACGACTCAGCGAACTGTACGAAGTCCGGATTAGCCAATTCAACACCAATCCGTTTGCCGAAACGTCGCAGTTGACCGCGTTCAATAGAGGTATATTGATTGTCGTTCATCACAAGCGTCACGACGGGTAGATTATACATCACGGCTGTTGCGAGGTCTGGACAGGACATCAAGAAACCGCCGTCACCGCTCAGCGCAACCACCTTCCGTTCTGGATAAGCGACCTGTGCACCAATAGCACCCGTCAATCCAATTCCCATCGCAACAGAGACACCCGAAAAGATGTAGCTGCCGGGATGGTAACACGGGAAATGCTGCAGCGCGCCGTAGCCAGTGATATTAACATCGACCGATAGGATTGCATCGTGTGGCATCACATCGCGCATCTCCTTGAGAATCTGAGGTGGCTCAATTGCGGTGAATCGACGGCGCAATTCGCGTAGACCTTCACCCCAACCACCGGACCGGTTCTCATCACGCAGCGCAGCGTTCAACTGACGCAAAACGAGTTTGGGATTCGCACCGATACCGACGGTCGCCGGATATTCCTTGTGTATCTCTTCCGTATCTGCCTCAATATGCAACAAGGGTTGTGGAATCTTGAGGCTCCAGTTTCCCGTGTCCCGATAGTTGAACCGTGTCCCAACGGCAACAAGGAGATCAGATGCTTCCATCGCCGCTTGCGCAACACCGTCGCGGAATATGCCAATGACATTCGGTGAATCTTCAGGCACCGAACCTTTTCCAAAACCGGTCATCACGATGGGCGCGTCTAACAGTTGTGCAAACTCAAGCATCTCTGCAGTAGCGCGCGTATGATTGATACCCCCACCAGAGATAATTAGTGGACGTTCCGATTTATTCAGTAGTTCCAAAGCGGCATCTACGTCTTGTGGACTCGCTGCTGTTTGGATACCGTTGTTATACGGCGGAACTGAAAAATCTGCCGATGCATCCAACGCATCTTTCGCCAACTCAATCAGCACCGGTCCCGGTCTACCTGAACGGAGTGCACTGAAACTCCGATTGATTGCGCCTGGAATCTGATCGACCCGATGCACAATTTCCAGATGTTTCGTCATTGGCGTAAAGGCGGCGCGTTGATCCAAACCGTGGAAACTCTTCTTTGGATCGCGCGAGGCTAAGTAAGATGGATTCTGACCCGTAATCCAGAGGACGGGTGAAGATGCCGTATTCGCCTCGCCAATACCGATAGAGGCGTTATTAGAACCGGGACCCGGGACAGTCATACAGACCCCGACCTCACCCGTTGCGCGCGCATAACCGTCTGCCATAAACGACGCGCCACCTTCATGGCGTGTCACATAGTGCTGGATGCTATCTTGGTTGTTATACAGTGATTCATAGACGGTATCGAGATGGTTGCCCGGTAAACCGAAAATGACGCTCACACCTTGTGCCTTCAAACCTTCAACAAAAAGATCTCCACCTGTCATGATTAACCCCTTTCATAGTGAGTAATCTCGATTTCAAATTTTACGAAACTTCAAAAAGTCGCCCCTGCTGCGGATCAAACGTAGTATTCAGATACGTCTTTCCGTTAGCGTCCCAAGAATCAATGTTTTTCTTTCTACCATCAAATATATCCCACTCCACAACACTCATAGTCGCTCGACGTATCTCAATCAATGTGTCGATTGCTATATCGCCTCTGTTGAAGAGATAAAAAAGTTCAGAAGTTTCCGCGTCTCTATGGTGAATCTGAACGGTATCCGTCTCCGTATTGTCCGGTTTCACGTACACTGACACGGTCCACTGCACCCATTTACGCAGACATTTTTTGAGTCGGACGGCTTTCTCATTCAGGGGACCGCGGAGAATGGTTGCGCGCCGTCCATAGATAAGTTGTTCCAGCGGATAGGGTTCGAGTCCTATCTTGCCGTTGAGCAGGTACGGTGTCGGTTCGTCTACGATCAATCTCCCTTTTGCTCTGGTAAATGCTTTCAGACACTTCACCGTCTCTTCTTGCAATGATATGCAGCTCGGCAATAGAACAATACCATAGTCCTCTTTAACGTCTATGCGGGTATTATTTAGACGGAGACTGAAGTTCCTATTAGAACGTTTTCCTATACGTGCTGAATTTATAATCTCCGCTGAAGCCAATTCCTGTTCCGAAACAACCCTGAAGTCGTATCCCAATTCCCACACCGTTTGGCAGAGCCACCCCCACGCTTTTGTTACCTGACTCCAGACTTTCTGATCGGGTTTTGTCCAGAGGCTTTGCGTCGGTGCTACCATCAGGAGCGGTCTTTTTGGATAACCTATTGCTAACAGTTGCGATAACGTCGGTGTTGTGGTATCTGATTTTTTTGTTGTGCTTCTATTTCTGTTTATCCAGAGATTGAAACCGAGACTCGCGTCTCCTGTTAGTGTGTGCCTGTCTGTTTTATGACTGTCTTTGCGTGCGATGCCTGCATGCTGTGTGTTGCTACAGACCCATTTTGCGACCGCGAACCGTTTGGGTGTATCTATTTCAGTGACGTTTAGAATCGGGGAGTCCACTTCCGCTAACATCGTTCCCAATTCAAACTCTAATGTCTTAGCAGTCGCTGGTAGGCTTAAAGCGAACTGTAACCTCTCTTGATGACAGAAATCACGCAGACCACCGAGGAAACGCGTCGCAAATCGGGTCGTGAGTTCGCGCCAAAATGTATTCCTAACCGCTGCTGAGTTGTAAGTCTCATAAAACACCAGCGGCAAATAATCGGCGACTGTCTCTTCTATTGTTTCCAACAGTGCTGGACTCCACGGAACCGACGATGTTTCTGCCTCTAAAACACTCATCATCGATAGGAACTTCGGCAATTCACAACTGAAACCGATGATGTCTCGCTTTCCGTAAGTCTCTAAATATTCCCTCAATACATGTCTTACAAACGCTGAAACGCCGGTGTCGCTTAAAAGGTCTGCTGCCGATTCTTCCGTCTGATAAAGCACAATCACTGTTCGCCCGCGAAGCCGTTCAGCGATTTCGAGATCGCCTGCCACACATTTCTGGACGTAGTCGCTGATATGATAGCACGGCGCGTCGGCGTGGGGTTGTGCAATTAGGTAGTACCGACAGGATTCGGATTCACGCCTCTGGGAAAATTGCCGAAGCGACCCTTGGATTGCCGCCGCTGTTCCTGTATTATTGAACACCCATTCTATAGCGTTCAAACGGTAGCGCGTTTTTAACAAAGCAGACGGCAGCTGGATCCACGCGCCTTCTCCGCGTCGTGACAGTGCATCTAATTCTGAGCGGTGTATCGCCGCCTCTTGTTTCCGCCTCCATAATAGCACGCTCCCTGTCTTAAAATCGTCCATCTGCACAATTTTTGCTCCTACTGTTCGCCTGAAAAATTTGCAACCCTTAAAGATTTTGTGATATACTTTATAGCAATAACACCGAGGCGTGCTATAGGTGCAGTCCGAATCCACTGAACATATCTCTATTTTGTCCGTTAAGCAGTTTAGCACACATAATGAATTCGTGCAATCAAAACTTTTTTGTGCCGTTTATGAATAAGGAAAAGACATGAACATACTCGAAAATCTTATCTCAGCGTTTGCTATTCTGCGCGGGAGCAAACTCCGAACGATTCTCACGCTCTTAGGAATCACCATTGGCATCGCAGGCGTGATAGCGATGATGTCTTTCGGTGCGGGTGCTGAAAAACTCCTTATGTCCGAGATCGACAATATCGGTGGACCGAGTATGTTTGGTGTTTATCGCCCCGGTCATATCCGTAAAAACGGACGCTGGCAACGCAACACCAGTCCACATTACTTAGAGATGAGCGATCTCCGCGATGTCTTAGCAGATTGTCCTTCCGTTGAAGTTGCGACTGTCGAAGGCAGCTACTACATCGGTCTCGGTGTTGACGGAAAATTTCAACAGACTTACCTCCGTGCGACAACAAATGAATACCAAGCCGTTCGGGATTGGAAGACCCAATACGGCAGATTCCTCGCTGATACCGATATGGACACTTGGACGAAAGTCTGCGTCATCGGCTCTAAAATCTGGAAAGAACAGTTTAAGGGACAGGATCCGATCGGGAAGGAAGTTGTCATCAACAACCATGGGAGACACAACCGTTTCACAGTTATCGGGATCATGGAGAGCCGAGGGGATGGATTGGAACGTGGAAAGAGCGATGATAACATGCTCTTCATTCCGATTACAACCGCACAGAAACGGTTTTGGGGACACGATCACGTTGGACACATCATGGTGCGCGCCAAGAGTCCACTTTTGGTGGAGCAGGCTTTAAAAGAGGTAAAGACGGTTATTATGCGCAACCACGGTGGAGATGATACCTTCTTCCGAACGTGGTCTGCTAAACAGGGCATCGCGAACGCGAAACGGATGATCTTTATCATAGAGACAGTCCTTGTCGTTATTGCGTCAGTCTCTTTGATTGTTGCGGGTATCGGTATCCTTAATATCATGCTCGTCTCGGTGACAGAACGGATTCCAGAGATCGGACTCCGGAAAGCGGTGGGTGCGAAAAGCTTTGACATCCGGCTCCAATTCCTCACAGAATCCGTCCTCTTGTGTCTGATTGGTAGTATTCTCGGTATCCTGTTTGGTGCCGTCGTCGGAAAAGGCTTCGCGTGGATCGTCGGTAAATTTCTACAGGGAATGTCCTGGCCCTCTGTGATTACACCTGAAGCCGTGCTGGTCTCTGTTGCTGCAGGTGCAGCAGTCGGTATTTTCTTTGGTTATTATCCCGCCAGTCAAGCAGCGAAGATGACTCCTATTGATGCCATTCGGCATACATAGAGGACCAAAGTGCAAATCTTAGAAAATCTCATTTCAGCGTTTTCCGTGCTTCGCGGGAGCAAACTCCGAACGATCCTCACGCTCTTAGGAATTACTATTGGTATTGCGGGCGTGATTGCCATGATGTCCTTTGGCGCAGGGGCAGAAAAACTTCTAATGGTAGAGATTGAGCGGATCGGGGGTCCCACCATGTTCGGTGTCTACCGCCCCGGCTATATCGAAAAAAACAATCGCTGGCAACGCAATACCAGTCCGCATTACTTAGAAATGCGGGATCTGCATGACATTCTGGCGGACTGTCCCTCTGTTGAGGTCGCAACTGTTGAGAGAAGTCATCCGATTGACTTTGAGGTTGAAGGAAAGCACCGACACGCCTACCTCCGAGCAACAACAAATGAATATCAAGCCGTTCAACAGTGGGAGGCGGACTATGGCAGGTTTCTTGCCGATACTGATATGGACTTCTGGAATAAAGTCTGTGTCATTGGGGCGAAAGTCTGGAAAGAACAATTTAAGGGACAGAACCCAATTGGTAAGGAAGTTGGCATCAATAACATGCGTTTTACCGTTATCGGAATTATGGAGAGTCGGGGTGATGGGTTTGATGAGGGTAGAAGCGAAGACAACATGATTTTCATTCCGATTACAACGGCACAGACCCGTTTTGGTGGTCGTAATCGAGTGGGTGCCATCATCGCGCGTGCCAAAAGCATTGATTTAGTCGATCAAGCCATAAAGGAAGTAAAGACGGTTATTATGCGCAACCATGGCAACGACGATACCTTCTTCCGGACGTGGAACGCGAAAAAAGGCATTGAAAGTGGAAAGCGGATTATCTTTATTATGGAGATGGTACTCGTCGTCATTGCCTCCATCTCTTTGATTGTAGCAGGCATCGGTATCCTCAATATTATGCTTGTCTCGGTGACAGAACGGATACCGGAAATCGGACTCCGAAAAGCCGTGGGTGCGAAAAGTTTTGACATCCGACTCCAGTTCCTTACAGAATCTATCCTTTTATGTCTGATTGGCAGTTTATTGGGTATCCTGTTCGGTTTCATTGTCGGCAAGGGTTTTGTATGGGTAGTGGGTAGATTTTTCCCAGGTGTGGTGTGGCCCTCTATCGTTACACCAGAAGCCGTTCTCATTTCCGTTGCCGCGGGTACAGTGATCGGCATCTTCTTCGGTTACTATCCCGCCAGTCAAGCGGCAAAGATGACTCCTATTGATGCCATTCGGCATACATAAATTTGATAAAGGAGAACACCATGAACGACGAGCAAATTACAACACTTGACATGTTTAAGCTGCTGCGTGAGGATATAAAATCTTTAGAGTCACGCCTTGTCATGGATATGCAAGATATCCGGAGCGATATACAATCTTTGGAGGCGCGGATGCGGAATGTTGAGGAAGCCGTCGCGGGTAAAAAAGCCGTGTCAACTTTCCAGAAAACGTTGATGGATTGGCTGTTCCGTATTGCCGCCGCGGTCGGTGTCGGTGGCGCGATCAAAGCATTTTTTTCTTAACATAAACACGCAATGGAGAGAAGAAAATTGATGCTTAATTCCCAAACGAACCCTGACTCTATTCAAGAAATGCCGACCGCCGATACAATGACGCTGGAGGAATTTCTCGAAAACGATTTAGAGGGGTATGAATATGTCCAAGGTGAATTAGTACCGATGTCTCCGAACTCGATGGAACATGGAGAAATATGTAGCAACGTTATTCTTTATTTAAGTTTGCACGTCTTTGAACATCAGTTGGGACGTTCTTATACCGCAGGTACGACATTTCACTTAGGGGACCGGGTAGTAAAGCCAGATGTTGCGTTTGTTTCGACGGAGCGATTGCCGGAAAATAGAGACAAAGGGTCACCTATACCGCCTGACTTGGCAGTAGAGGTCGTCTCACCAGCAGACAAACAGTACGATGTTACCGAAAAAGCATTCGCCTATCTGAAGGCAGGGACGCGTCTCGTCTGGGTGATTGAACCTGTCGCCAAAACAGTGATGGTCTACCGCTCTGAAACAGATTTCACGCTGCTTACGTGTGAAGATACATTGACCGGTGAGGATGTTGTGGAAGGGTTTGCATGTTCTGTTGCGGAACTTTTTGAATAGAATGTAGCGCAAACTTTTAGTTTGCGTAGGGAATTGCACAAACTAAAAGTTTGTGCTACAAGGACTCTTTAACTCTAAAATTCGCGAAATCTGTGAAATCCGCGACAACCCGCGATTCAGACGATAAACAATGCAACAAACGCCTTTGTCCTTTCACATTCCTCCAACACAAAGCATCAAATACATCGGCTCCAAGCTAAAACTCATCCCGCATATCCTCCAACTCGTCAAAAAAGTCAACGCGAAAACAGTTTTGGATGGGTTCGCAGGCACGACGCGCGTCTCGCAAGCACTCGCTAAACTCGGCTATACCCTCGTCTGCAACGACATCTCACCGTGGTCGAAGGTTTTCGGTACGTGCTACCTCCTCAACACGAAACCGAGAGAAGCGTATCAACCCCTCATTGATCATCTCAATGCTTTGACACCTGTTGACGGTTGGTTCACAGAACACTACGGTGGACACGCCAACGGCGGTTGCGCCATTCAAACAGACGGACTCAAAAAACCGTGGCAGCTCCACAATACCCGTAAGTTGGACGCGATTCGACAAGAGATCGAAATCCTCAATCTCGATCCCGTTGAAAAAGCCGTTGCACTCACAAGCCTAATCCTCGCGCTTGACCGTGTTGACAGCACGCTCGGTCACTTTTCAGCCTATCTCAAGGACTGGGCACCGCGTGCCTATAGAACGCTACGACTTGAAGTGCCTGAAGTTTTCACGTCAGAAGGAGACCACACGGTTTATCAAACCGACATCTTTGAACTCACGCCGCGGGTCTCGGTCGATCTTGCGTATTTCGATCCCCCTTACGGTTCAAACAACGAGAAGATGCCCCCTTCTCGTGTCAGATATGCCGCCTACTACCATCTCTGGAAAAGCGTCGTCCTCTTTGATAACCCCACCCTTTTCGGCAAAGCAAAACGGCGAGAAGATACATCAGATCGCCTCGCCGCGTCTGTATTTGAGGAATTTCGACACAACGACGACGGACGTTTTATCGCCGTTGAAGCCATTGCCTACCTTATTCAGATGACGCAAGCGCGTTGGATACTGCTATCCTACAGTTCCGGCGGTCGCGCGACGGCTGATCAACTCAACGAAGTCATGCAGCGTAACGGCAACCTCCTCACCGTTCTTGAGCTTGACTATAAAAGAAACGTCATGGCAGGTATGAAGTGGACGCACGAGTGGATAAACGCAGCTGAAGAACCGAACCGAGAATTCCTTTTCCTACTTCAAAAAAATAAAACACCATCGTAGGGGCGAGGTCGCCTCGCCCGCTTGCTTAGCATCCTCACGAACCGAGAATTCCTTTTCCTGCTTCAGAGAAACTAAAGCGTGAGTGTTTGCGAAGTGTCCTTACAAAACGCCTTGACTCTCGGATGTTCCAGCACCTCTGGATTCAGCATATAAGCCGGCGCGCGTCCTTCAATCGCATCCGTAACCTGTCCAATTGTCCGCAGATCCAACCGAATCCCAGACTCAACAGTCATACCGGCGTTGTGGTTCGTACAGATGATACGCGGGTGGTCCTTATGAATCTCCCGCGGTCCGTTGACCGGATCGTCCACCACATAATACCATAACCGATTTTCACTAACAGCACGGTTGGCTGCTGCGTCGTCAACAAGATTTCCGCGCGACGGATTGATTAGGGACGCATGCGGTTTCATCGCACAGAACTCCTCGTAGCCGACAACCGTATCCGCTCCGGAGAGGTGCAAGGATACAGTATCGCTCTCTTCAAAGAGCGTGAGCGGCGTATCAACAGCCTCTGCCCCAAATTCCGCTGCGAGTTCGGCAATGTCCGGACGGATGTCATAAACCAAGAGTCTCCCTTCCTCACCGAGAAGTGGACGCGCACGCCGGGCAACTTCTTGACCAATCCGGCCAAAGCCGTACACACCGAGCGTAGAACCCATCGCCTCATGCGTTTTGATGAGACCGAAGTCGCCACTGTGCGAAGCCCTGTTGAGTGTGTAGACCCGCTTCAGCGTTGCAAGCCACTGTGCAATCGCATATTCAGCGACAGTCACCATGTGTTCCGGGGCAATCGTGGCAATAACACCGTATTCGGTTGCCAAATCTACGTTAACAGTTTCATAGCCGACACCCCAACGCGCAATGATTCGGAGCGATTCCGCGGCTTGATAGAAGCTTTCGTGGAACGGCACTGAGCTTGCGATTACACCAACAACATCATCGGCGTGTTCTTCAGTGAGTTCCCGCGGATGTATACTCAATTCACCGAGTTTTTCCAAATCTGCCAATGCTGCACGGCGTTCCGCAGTATCGAATTCGGGGTTTTCAAAAATCTGGGAGAGTAAAATCTTTGTCATACAATAATTCCATTATAGCATCCTGACAGTTCCCCGGCCTAT
>VXZL01000613.1 GCA_009845505.1 Candidatus Poribacteria bacterium
CGGTTCATGCCATAAGGCATGAATACCGTTGATTCCCTATGGCTACAGAGATGTCACCGCGACGGAACTGAAGATAAAAAATCATGCCAATCTCGTAACCCCATAAATTACGGTTTGGATTAGTGTCGTTGAGTCCCTGAGTGCTTCAATGCCCCCCACGCCACCGCAAGTTTCCCCATCGCCTCAACTGCCAACGCATCCCGCATATTCATCGTAATATCCTGAATCTCATCTTCCGTCAACGCCTGATTGAACATGGCAACCTCATCAAGCATCCCTGACCAATAATCGCCTCTCGGATTGCCCCAGCGTCCGATTCGGACGGGTTCTGTATTGTGGTCGGGTGGAATTTCGGTTTTCGTTTCGCCTTCCATCACACCGTCAAAATATGCCCGAAGCACCTTGCCGTCAAAGGTCGCAGCAACGTGATGCCACTTGCCGTCTGCAGCAACCGTCTTACTAAACGCTGTCTTCCATGCCCCCGCAGTCGTGTAGTTCACGCCGAGCAGCTTCGTATTACCCGCAACAAAGATACCGTAATTCCTGGGGTTCCCCGCAACAGGTTCCTTCCCGATTACAGTTTGCCAGAGACCCGTCGGTTCCGTTTTGATCCAAGCGGATATTGTGTATTCCGTGAGATCGAAATCAGCGTCATGTGGGATTTCTACGATATTGCCATCACCGTTAAATTCAAGACCCGCCCCTATTTTGCCCTGAACCCATTTTGCCCCTTTAATATCGCCGTCATGACCGTTACCGGAGGCATCCGCTGCCTCAAGACCTTGATTCTCATCAAAAAGCCATACAGCAACGAGTGCGTCTTCCAATACATCCGCTGCACAGATAGAAATGCTGCACAGCGTGCCGATTAATACCACCAATGTTATCGCAGCTGACTTCCATAGAGTTGTAAGCATTGTTCGCTCCTTTCGTAGTTTTGTCACTCGAATTCTGAAACGGGTCGTACATCGCGTTCGACTTCGTGGACCTTGTCAAGGTAGGTCTGACCGCGAATCCACATCACGGGTTGCTGCTTCCTGCTATTGCGTGCTTCAGGACGGGACCATTCCGCTTTAGCACTGAGGTAGTGAATAACATAACTCCGTCGGAACCGTAGGCTGTGGTTGTCCGTGCTCTTGTGTAAAAGATGACTGTGGAACCAGATCACTGCCCCCGGCGGCACCTCTACCGCAACGCCGTCTTCATCGCGCACCCCGCGTGCCAATTTGAACTCCCGTTGTTGTGAACCTTCAAGGTCATCGTGTTGGAAAATATCCCATTTGTGGCTACCCGGGACAACGTAGAGACACCCGTTCTCACGATCTGCAGGGTCAATAGCCGTCCACGTTCCGATAGTCGTCTCCGTGTTAAACCGATTGCGGAAATAGAACTTGTCCTGATGCCACGGGAAACCGAGACCAATCTTCGGTGCCTTCCAGATAAACAGATTGTTGATGCTGAGGATGTCTGGACCGAGGATATCAACGAGCGGATCAGTTAAACGGGGGTCGCGGACACGTGTGAGGAATTCCGGGCAGTAACAATTCGGATGATGGATTTTGTGCATCGCATAGATGCCTTGTTCTTCTATTTTCCCGTCTCTGACGAGCGCGTTCTGATTAATGTTTGTAGACGGATATGGACGTTTCTTGTCCACAACGTCTTCGGCGACTCGACGAAGGACATCGTTCTCTTCAGGAGAAAATACGCCTAAACGCACGAGGTATCCCTTCTCGTCCCAATGTGCTAACTCGTCAGCACTCAAGCCAAAGCGGCGTTTTTGTGGTGTTGATTCTGTATTCATTGCTGTCTCCTGCTAAGTTCACACCTATTCAGAGATGGGGATGACCTCGCGTCTCACTTCGTTAACCTTGCCGGGAAAGGTCTCACCGCGAACCCACATGACCGGTTGTCCTCTCCGACCATTCGACCACTCCGCCTGTGCGCTGAGGTAATGGGAAACGAAACTCCGACGAAACCGCAGGCTATGGTTATCCGTACTCTTATGCAAGAGGTGGCTGTGGAACCAGATCACCGCACCCGGTGGTGCCTCTATCGCAACACCGTCCTCGTCGCGCACGCCGCGCGCCAGTTTGAACTCCTGCTGTTGTGAACCTTCAATATCATCGTGCTGAAAAATATCCCATTTGTGGCTGCCCGGAATAACGTAGAGACACCCGTTCCCTGTATCTGCCGGATCAATCGCCGTCCACGTTCCGACAGTCGTTTCGGTTTTGAACCGAGAACGGAAGTAGAACTTGTCTTGGTGCCACGGGAAACCGAGACCAATCTTCGGTGCTTTCCAGATAAAGAGCGTGTTAATACCGAGGATATCCGGACCGAGAATGTCAACGATCGGATCAGTGAGACGGGTGTCCCGGACACGAGCAAGGAATTCTGGGTCGTAGCAGCTCGGAAAATGGATTTTGTGCATCGCATAGATGCCTTGCTCTTCAACTTTTCCGTCTTTGACGAGCGCGTTCCGATCAATGTGTTGGGGTGGAAACGGACGTTTGCCATCAACAATGTCTTCAGCAACCTGACGGAACGCGTCATTATCTTCAGGCGTGAAGACGTTCAAACGGACGAGATAACCGTTCTCGTTCCAGTATGCCAACTCATCCGCACTTAACGCGAAACGTCTCTCTTGTGGTGTTGATTCTGTACCCATTACGCTCTCCTGTTGTAAAGCTTCGGAAATGGCAGGTTATTCTATTGAGGTGATAGAGATAATATAACATAGCAGGTAAATAAAGTCAAACCGAACCCAAACCGTTCATTGTCCGCCGATTGCTGACATCCAATTGCTAACC
>VXZL01000162.1 GCA_009845505.1 Candidatus Poribacteria bacterium
GTATTGTACCGCAAACTGTATGAAGATTAAGAATTTAAATCGGTAAATCTTCCGGATGCCCCAACTTGTTGGGGACGTGCCCCAGGGAAATACTCCCGAACAAGTTCGGGCATCCCAGATTATTTAACCTAATCTCGTAATCCTGCTTTACAGCAGGCAACGTAAACAAGGAGAACACGAATGAACCCGAGGATTTTGGGAATTATCGGCGGTCTCGCCTTGATAATCGCACTCCTCTCCCCTCTAATGATGGGGAGCTCCAAAAAGGTCGAGCAGCTTTACCAATCCGCTGAAGATTTACGCGGACAAGCTGACTACGAAGGTGCGATTGAAAAGTATGCCGAGGCACTCGTCGAATCAACAAAACGAGGTGTGAAAACCGAAGTTATTGACAAGGACTTCACAACCCTCGCTAACTATAAGATCGCTGTTAGTTATTCGAGACTCGCCGAACAGTCGGGCGATGTCAACTACTATGACAGCGCGATTGAGTACATCGAAAAGGTCGCCCCCACTGCAACAATCCCTAAACACCAAGAGGGATTAACCTATCTCTGGGGACACATCCTTTACCGTACCGAGCAGTTTGAATTGGCAGAACCGAAGTTCATGCAGCTCATCGAGAACTTCCCGAACAGCCTCTTCGTTGAGAACGCATGGTATGCTATCGGGCAGCTGAACTTCAAATTACAGAACTATGAAGACTCCCGACAAGCCTTCAAAGCTGTGCTTGACGGTTTCCCGAATTCAGACTTCAAAGATGATGCCCAACACCTCATCGCACAGTCATTCCTGAATGAGTCGAACTATGAGCAAGCCTATCAGGAATTCGACAAAATCGCGACGGAGGAATTCAAAAACTATCCCGACCTGCAAGCCGAAGCGATGTATAAAGCCGCTTATAGTTTGAATCAACTCGGTAGAGATGATGAAGCTATCGGTAGATACACCAACTTCATTACGCAGTTCCCGGAAAGCCAATACGTCACAGCAGCATACTTCGACCAAGGCGCAATTTACGCCCGTCAGAAGGACTATGACAACGCTCGCGTCAACTATGAGTTGGCACTCCAAAATACCGCCGACCGGATGCTACAGGCAGAAATCCAGTCCGCTATCGGACGTACATACTTCGATCAAGGCGACTATGAAAACGCTATCGTTTCATACACCACGCTTCTCGAAGAATACCCCGAAAGCGACTATATCGCCGAAGCAAAACTCGGTATCGCTGATAGCTACTTCCGCTTATCGAATTGGAGTCAAGCGACTGTGGCTTACGAACGCGTCATCAATGAACACCAAGAAGCCACCGACTTCGTTCCCTATTGCTCCTACCAGATTGCTGAGGCATATTACAAACTCGGCACTGAACAGAGAAATGCCGGGGATACTGAAGCCGGAATGGCGACGCTTGAACTCTCACTGCAGTGGTATCAGAAAACGATTGACAATTTCCCGCAAGATCCTGTCGCCCCTCACGCACTCTACGGTGCAATCTGGGCTTTGAACGATCTTGGTCGTAAAGAAGAGTTAGAAACCATGGCACGCGAGTTTATCGACAAGAATAAGAACGATAATGAGTTCGATATCCTTGCCGCTGAGGTTCAACTCCGATTTGCTGACATCAAACGGACAGAGTTCAAACAGTACGTTGAAGCCGCTGAAGAATACGCAAAACTCTGGGATTACCGTCCACTTCCGAAGTTCCATCTCGTCAAACTGATGGGTAAGTTCTTTGAAGGACGTTCCTATTACGAAGCCGCCAAACCTGAAGGCTATCAGGAAGGCGATGCAGGTGCTGACTTCAATACAGAATACCTCCAGAAGTCCGTCTCGGCATATCGAGAAGCGGTTGGCATGTTTAATGACGAAGCCTTCCTTCCTGGTGTTGCTGAGGAACGTTATGACGACTTCGGCGAGCGTGTCGCGCAAGTGGAAGCCTGTATCATGAACGAAGCCCTTTCACACGAAATGCTGGGTGACTGGGGACAGGCACGCGATCGCTATGCCTCTATTCCGGAAACCAGTGAATACTACGAACGCGCCCTTCTCCTCGTCGCGAACAGCCACGTCAAGCAGGGCAATCAAGATGACGCAATTGACTATTACAATAGCATCTTGGATAAACTTGCCGATGCTGACAATAGGTCGTTGGCAGAGATCAAACTTGCTGACCTGCTCCGCGCAGAAAAGCGGTTTGAAGAAGCTGCTGTCCAATATCAAGCCGTCGTTGACGGGAACCCTTCGGGTGAATACGCAGACGATGCGCTCTATCTCGTGGGGCTTTGTTACTACCAAGCCGCCACTGATAACCCGGATCTCTTGGCTTCCTCTGAAACCGCATTCCAACGTGTGCTTTCAGACTACGCCGATAGCCCGAACGCTGTTGAAGCCTATTACGGTCTGGCACTCGCCTATCGTGACGCGGCGCAAAAACAGAACGATACAGAAAAATGGGCACTCATCCTTCAGATCGCTGACGAAGCCAACAGCAAATATGCCGAAAGTGACAATGAGCTTGTTCTCAAGACACTTGGACATATCGATCTGATTAAAGCCACTGCTGTTGAAAGCAGTAGCGAAGAAGTTGATGTCGATGCGTTGGTAATGTCCCTGTCACGGATCGTGAACAACACTGGTGCACCTGAAGAGGCACGCAGTCGTTCGCAGCTGAAAATTGGACATACCTACTATTCTGCCAAACGTTATGATGAAGGATTGGCAGCATATCTCGACTTCGTCCAAAAGTTCCCGAACAGCGAATTGGCACCCAACGCACAGTATCAAGCGGCAGTCTGCCATTATCAAATTGCACAAGCCGCTACGGATGCTGGCAGCAAGCAGCTGAGCCTTCAGAATACTGTCGCCGCCGCTGAAAAAGTCGCAACCTTGACAGATGACGCTGACAACCTCATCAGTGCTAATTACACTGCAGGTTTGGCGAAACTCGGTCTCGAAGACAACAGAGGCGCAGCGGACGCATTCAAAGCCGTCACGGCATTAGAAGGACAGACGGAGGACGAAGCACGGAAGACTCTCATCTTCCAAGCACATTCACGTCTCGCTGAACTCAACGCCACGCTCGGCGACCACGCCGCCTCGGTGCAAGAGTATCAGTATATTATTGAAAACACGGAAGATCCGGATATGAAGGGACGCTCCTACTTCGCTATGGCATTCGCGCAAGACGAGCAACTCAAAACTTATTCGGAAGCCTTGATGAGCTACCAAAACGCCATTGAATTGGTCGAGGACCCGCTCGTCAAAGCGCAATCCTACTATCGCATAGGCTTGATTTATCAAGACCAACTCAAGCAGCTCGACAGAGCACTGGAAACCTTCCAGACTTTGATCGGTGAATACAGCGGTTCGGATAACGCGAACGTCGCCTCAATGGTTGCTGACGCTGGTATCCGTCGCTCCACCCTCTACGTCGAACTCGGTCGTTTAGATGAAGCCATTGCCGAAGCCGTTGAGGCACGCGACAGGACTATGGCGAATCCGCAGGCAACCGTGGCTGAGAAAGCCGCCGCACAATACAATATTGGATTCCTCTATTCCGACAAAGCGCGTTCCCTCTTCTCAACGGAAGCAGGGACAGACCTACAACCCTACATTGATGCAAGTCGACAAGCCGCCGGTTCCTTCTTTGAAGTGACATCCATCGCTGCACCGGTCGAAAAAGCGGACAAAGATACGGTCATCCCGTATGTTCAGAATTCGCTCTTCCAAGCTGGACAGATTTATTACTCTGTGGGTATCGGTGTGAAACTTCCACAAGACCTGACGAGTGCGCTTACACCGCTGACAACGTTCGTTGGCTACATTGATCAAGGGCTTTTCCCAGCATCCGATGGTCTCAGGAAGAACACAGAGACGGCACTGAATTACCTCGCCGCCTCCAACTTCGAGCTGGGTCGGATGCAGGTCGGTATTGACGGTGAAATGTCTGAAAAAGCGGTGAATTATTTCCTCGCCGCGGGTGATGTCTTCCGCGATATGGTCCGCCGTTATCCGAGCGCGAACGATGCCGCCTTCTGGCAGTATCACGTCGGTGAATCTTACTACGCTGCCCAACAATTCGAGAAAGCCATCGAAGAATACGAGAAAGTCCGCACTGTGAACAAGACGCACAAAAGCGCGGCGGAATCGTTGTATGCTATCTCGACCTGTGCGCAGCTCCTGAGTGAAGCCGCCGAAAAGGGTGGCGATGCCGAAGCGAGACAGCGCTGGTACGATCGACTCTTTGAGGCGAACGAAATCCTCGTCGCTGAGTATCCAAACAGTCAGTATACTGCTGACGCGCTCATTAACATCGGCAATAAGTACTACAACGCCGGTTCTGAGCAAGGTATTGAAGAAGCCGAACGTATTAGCTTCTATCAGATGGCGATCGAGAACTATCAGAAAGCAGTCGATACACCCGGCATCGGGAACGAATCAAAATCGACGGCACTCAATTATCTCAACGATACGGCAAACGCTTTGACCTTCTACGAGTATGAGGTCGCAACCGATCTCCTCAACGAAGCAAAACTCACAAGCGGTGACGAGCAGAAACCCGCTATCGAAGGGGCTATCGCTGCCTATAGTAAGATTATTGAGACCTACCCGACGACCAAGTACGCTGACCTTGGCCTCGTCCAGATTGGTGAAGCCTATATGGTATTAGCCGATAGTGACGATGTCTATTTCAACGATGCCTTGGATTACTTCAACCGGTTGTGGGCAAAATATGAGACGACCCCACCTGTCGACACAAAAGTCAATCAGGCACTCACCTACGCAATTAGCCAGATTCAAACGATTCAAAGCTACATGAGAGCGAATAATCTGCAGATTCGTGGTGAAGCTGCCGGTGGCGGCGGTGGTGGTGGTGAGTAATTCCCACACTCACTTACTTTTGCCTCGGTCGCCTGACCGAGGCTTTCCAATAGAGGGTGCCACACGGCATCCTCTATTTTTTGCCAACTCGCCTTAATCTCAATGTTCTCAAATTCCCAAAATCTGTGATTTAGGCAATATCTGAGGAGCCTATCAAAAAGTGTATGACGAATTAATAGCATCCTCGCGCGTGCTACTCGGTCCTGGACCCAGTGAAGCGAACGCGCGGGTACTTAAAGCAATGACGACCCCGATGTTGGGGTATTTAGACGCAGAATTTGTTAAAATAATGGATGACACCGTGGCACTGCTCCGCCGTGTCTTTGGAACCGAAAACAGCCTAACCTTACCGGTCTCTGGAACCGGGACTGCTGGAATGGAAGCCGCGCTCGCAAACCTCATTGAACCCGATGATTCAGTAGTTGTTGGGGTCTGTGGCTACTTCGGTGCCAGGATCGCCGACATCGCCGCACGGTGCGGCGCAAACGTGACAACCGTCGAAGCAGAATGGGGTAAACACATTCCCACCGAAAAGATCGCTAAAGCCGTTGCGAAGGTCTCAAACCCGAAACTGGTTGCACTCGTGCATGGCGAAACCTCCACCGGTATCCTTCAGCCACTAACAGAAGCCGTTGAGATCGCCCATGAAAATGGAGCCCTCTTTCTCGCCGACTGTGTAACTTCCCTCGGTGGACAACCCGTAGACCTCGACATACGCGGTATTGATGTCGCCTATAGCTGCACCCAAAAGTGTCTCGCCTGTCCTCCTGGACTTTCACCGATTAGTTTCAGCGAACGCGCCGTGGAAGTCATTCGGAACCGTAAGACCCCCATCCAGAGTTTTTATCTCGACATGACATTGCTCGAAAATTATTGGCACGCCAAAAAACGCGGCTATCATCACACAGTCTCAATGTCGCTTATCTACGCTTTACGGGAAGGATTACGTGTCATATTAGAAGAGGGTTTAGCAGCTCGCTATGAACGGCATGAACGCAATGCACTCGCACTTCTGGCGGGGGCTGAAGCGATTGGGTTGCAACCCGCCGCTGAGGAAGGTTACCGCGCACCAATGCTAACAACATTACGTATTCCTGACGGTATTGACGATGCAACTATTCGGGGACGGCTCATTACAGACTACGGCATAGAGATCGGGGGTGGTCTCGGAATCTTCGCCGGAAAGGCGTGGAGAGTTGGACTCATGGGCGACTCATCTAACGAGCGGAACGTCATGTTGTTCCTCAATGCATTGGAGAAATTGCTAATTGAGTTCGGACATAGTGTGAAACTCGGCACTGCCGTTCAAGCCGCCGCACAGGCTTATAGCGATTAGGGCACTGCGCTTTCAGCAATCAGGGCGCTGCGCTTTCAGTATTGTCCCGCAAGTCCACACGCGACTTGCGTAGCAGTCAGTTAAGCCATCTGGCAGTGGTTTCCGATGTTTGCTACTTCCACAAAATCTCTTGGCTGACGACTGAGAGTGGAGCGCAGCGGAACGCCCTGATCGCTGAAAGTGGAGCGCAGCGGAACGCCCTGACGGCTATTCCCACTCAATCGTACTCGGGGGCTTTGAACTAATATCGTAAACGACACGGTTGATGCCTTGTACCTCGTTAATAATACGGTTCGAGATTCTGGCGAGTACATCAGCCGGGATGCGCGCCCAATCCGCTGTCATCGCATCGCTGCTCGTGACAGCCCGCAATGCCACAGCATTCTCGTAGGTCCGCGCGTCTCCCATAACGCCAACACTTTTGACCGGTAGCAGCACCGCCAACGCCTGCCAAATTTCGTCGTACAAGCCTGCTGCTTTAATTTCGGAGATAAAAATAGCATCCGCTGCGCGGAGGACCTCCAACCGATCACAGGTAACCTCACCCAGAATTCGCACAGCGAGTCCAGGACCCGGAAACGGGTGTCGCCCCAAGACATCTGCCGGTACATTCAGTTCCGCACCGACAGCGCGCACCTCATCCTTAAAGAGTTCCCGAAAAGGTTCAAGCAATTCAAACGGCATATCCGTCGGCAATCCACCCACGTTGTGATGCGTTTTAATCGTAGCAGACGGACCCTTCACCGAAACGCTTTCTATGACATCTGGGTAGAGCGTGCCTTGTGCGAGGAATCGGAAATCATGCGCCATTTCGAGGACCGCTGATCTGAAGGTCTCAATAAACTGTGCCCCAATCACCTTTCGTTTCTTTTCAGGATCCGTGACCCCCACCAAAGCACTCAGAAACGGATCCACTGCGTCAACAGCAATAAGCGGAATACCAAGTCCTTCACACGTCGCAACAACTTCCGCCACTTCGTTCTTGCGCAGCAGTCCATTGTCCACGAAGACAGGCACGAGTGCATCTCCTATCGCCTTATGGAGAAGCGTTGCAAGCACCATAGAATCAACCCCGCCACTCACAGCACATAGAACGCGTTCATCTCCGACCTGTTTCTGAATTTGTGCCGTTGCGCGGGCAATAAAAGCGCGCATTGTCCATGCGCTGTGACATCCACAGATTTTCCGCGTAAAGTTCTGTAAAATCCTGTCAGCATCCTGCGTATGTTCAACTTCAGGGTGGAATTGTAAACCGTAAAAGGCGCGATCAGAATCCACCATAGCAGCAATTGGCGCATTTTCCGTTTCTCCAATCGTCCGGAATCCAATTGGCGGCGTTCCAATCCGATCTCCGTGGCTCATCCACGCAGAAAATTCGGCAGAAAGACCGTCGAATAGCGGTTCCGATGCGTCAAGAATCCGAAGTGGCGCGTGTCCATATTCTCGTTCGGTCGCGGGTTGAACCTCTCCACCTGTCAGAAGTGCCGCCATGAGCTGCATACCGTAGCAGATACCCAATATCGGAACGCCTAACGCAAAGAGTTTGGCATCGATTTTCGGAGCCTCGGCTTCGTAGACACTCGCCGGACCGCCACTGAGGATAATCCCTTTTGGCGCGATCGCCTTAATTTCAGAGAGCCGTAGGGTGCACGGATGAATTTCGCAGTAGACGTTCTGTTCGCGAATACGGCGAGCAATTAACTGCGTGTACTGCGAACCGAAGTCCAAAATAAGGATGGTCTCTTGCTGTTCTAATGCTATGTTATTTGTGTGACTCATATTTTTTTTGGCTTATAGGCTACAATAGTTAATCCGTCCGAACCGGTTCGCGGTCAACAATATCACCTGTTTCCGGCTCAAAGATTACACCGTAATGCCCCGGCGGCGCGAAATCGACATCGCTCCACATCGCCAACCCCGTGTTCGCATCTTGTAGATAGTAACATCCATGATATGGATGCTCTGGTCTATCAATTTGCCTCACATGGTAGCAGTGGTTGTGAAACTGAATTGTACGCCCATAAATGATGATATACCTGTCGCCAAACAGGTTGAGCGCAATCTGATGGATGACATAAGGTTGGTTATGTGGCACAAGTCCTCAGTTTGTTGTGACGATCATATCAATTCTGAGATTCTGTTCCTCTTTGCCCACACCATCTGTAGCAATAGGCTTGGTTTCACCCAAACCGGCGGCAGTCAGGCGTTTGACATCAAGGTTGCCCCGATCAACGAAATAATTTTTCACCGTATCGGCGCGTGCCATACTTAACTTTCGATTCACACTCGCATTCCCCAAGGAACTTGTATGCGCTTCGATTCGGACCGGATAGTCGCGAAAAGGAGACCTCTGCAAGATTTCCGCAAGTAGCGCAAACGTAGGCAGAAAATCCTCTTGGAGGTGGGCACTCCCAAAAGCAAACGCATCCCCTTGAATACGGATGAGTACACTATTCTGCTGTTCAATGACCTCGGAAACCTTAGTAATTCCGCGTGCCGCCTCCACCAAGTCCGACTTGACAGAGGTCACCTGTTGTGTACTGGCGATAGCACGGTCCAAGTAACCGTTGCCTTCCGATGCCGTTTCGATCGCTGTCTGATATTCTTTAGTCGCCAATGCCGATTTTGCCGCTGCGTAAGCAGATTTTGCCAGTCCATAGAGTTTCGCTTCTAATCGCGGCACCTCTGTGTTCTCCTGCGCTGCAATCTTCTCGCCCAGCGTACGGACGGCTCGTTCAGCTTTGGCTATTATCAGATTCAATTCATCCTGTGCGCGCTTTCTGAATTCCACTACCTCCACAGTTGCGACCATCTCATCTGCTATCCGTTGCGCGTGTTGGGCAAATTGATCGGCTTGTTCATAGCGACCCTCTGTCAACGCCTGCGTGGCGCGTTCCAGTTGCGCAGTCGTCTCTTCAAGTTGCTGTGGTGCATGTTGAGCGGCATTAAGAAGTTGCGCCCGCGCAATGATTACTTCAACCTTCGCAACTGAAATCCACGCGCGGGTCTTCGCTTCTGTCTCCCGTTTGCGCCTCTGTTTCGCCAACGCGTAAAGGCTATTTACCGTCGTTTGCGCCTTAGCAAGAGCGTCCTCTGCTTCGGTAAAATCTCCGCGTTCAATGAGGTTAACTATCGAGGCAAGTGCCAACTGGGCTCTTTCATAATCCGCAGTTGTTTCAATCACTGGATAGAAATATAGCGCAGCATTGGTCAGAGACTCTAAATTTGTGAGGGGTAAACGGAGTTCTGCCTGACGCAATGCGGTTTTTAAATCAGCGATTTCGGTCGAAAGTCGTTCCGTGACCTGCTGTTCTTTACCGTGTGAACTCACAGCGCGGGCAAGCTGCTTTTCGGTAATCACCTGCCGGATGCGCGCGATTTCACGTTCATGCTCCTGTGCCTTTATAATTCGCTGATATACCTGTTCACGTATCTCAATAACCTGTTGCCGTGCCCGATGCTGTCTCGCCTTCGCGATAGCAACCTGCGCCACCAATTCCGCCTGATACGCAAACTCAGCACTTTGCGGAATATCGCCTTTTTCTTGGGAGTCGCGTGCGAAACTCAGGAGTTTTACCGCTCTCCCATATTCCTCTGGAACCAGAGGTTCAGCTTCCAATTCGGCTGCGTTCTGAATCGCCTGCTGTGCGTCTTGGAGTTGCGTCGTTAGCATAACCTCATCAATTTCAGGGACAGTGCACCCAAAAACAACAAGGTATAGCAGCAAAAGTAGACATCCGTAGAATTTCATCATAATTTCTCCAACGCCTCAAGTTCCGCTTTTATAGCCTCAAGCCTCTGAAGTGCCTCAGCGACGCGCTGTTCACTAACTGCCAGTTGTTCTTGTGCGTCTCCAACACGCGCCTCTTCGCGAGCAGCAATAGCCGTTTCCGTTGCGATACGGGCATGGAGGTATGCGCGTAGTGCCAATCGATACGCCTGCTCAGCGTCTCCCGCATTCATAGCGTTTCCAGCACTTGTCAGCATTTCTTCAGCAGTCCGGAGGGATGTCCCCGCGGACGTCTCCGCCCCCATCGCGTTGGCAGACGTGAGTGCGATTTGAGCGTTTTCCATAGTCTCCACAGCGAGCTGCTGTACCTGACCACCGCAGCCGGTGAACATCGCCAGAATAAAAAGGCAAACCGTCAATTTTACCATGAATCTATTGTCCTTGTTCCGTAAATAGATAGGGATTAGCCGTCAGGTCGTTCCGCTGCGCTTCACTTTCAGCCATCAGGTCGCTACGCTTTCAGGTGGTCTATGGAAACCAATAATCAACTGCTAATTGCCAATAGTCAACTGCTGACCGCTGAAAGGTTTGCGTAGCAAACCGCCCTGACCGCTGATCGCTATTTAGCAAAAAAGCCCCGCTCAGGTGGTGCGTCAATGCACCTCCCTCAGGCGAGGCTGTTCGTCGTTTGTTCCTGATGCCGGAATATTCGCTAAAATTCAGGACGTTCTGTATAGACACTCACCTTCCGGCGATATTTGTCTTTCCGTTCGAACCATACATATCCATCAATCTTTGAATAGAGCGTATAATCTCTTCCAACACCGACGTTATTGCCGGCGTGAATGTGGGTTCCACGCTGTCGGGCGAGGATGCTCCCTGCAGTGACGTAATTGCCAGAAAACCTTTTGACACCCAGCCGTTTCCCGATACTATCCCGTCCGTTGCGAGTGCTTCCGCCACCTTTTTTATGTGCCATCGGAATCTCCCTCCACCGCGCCAATTGCGGTAATTTTCACGCGTGTAAATGATTGCCGGTGCCCTAACTTCCGTTTATATCCTTTACGCCGTTTCGACTTGAACACAATTATCTTTTTCGCGCGTGCTTGTTGAATCACTTCACCTGTAACTGCGGTATTCTCAAGATACGGCAAACCGGTTTGTAAGTTGCCGTCATCATCAGAAACAGCCAAGACAGATGGAAACGTGACACTGGCACCGACATCAACATTCAGTTTTTCAACATCAATAAGGCTTCCAATTTCGACCCGATGCTGTTTCCCGCCGCTTGCAAAGACTGCATACATTTTTCTATATCACTCCTTTCTGTTTAAAATTATACCCTAAAAACGTGCCGTTGTCAATTCAGATTTTCCGCAAACGTAGGAAATTGGGGTTAGAAACCCTTTCTACAGAAGAATTGAATGCCCCGTTCCTGAAACGCTGACACGGTTCAACCGACACGTTACAGGGTTAGCGTTAATCCAGAAATAGTTCTTTACCCTTGCCCACAAAGATTCGGTAATCTTCGAGGTGGAGGTCAGCATCAGATTCAAGGGTCAGGTTTAATTTCAAGGTGCGTCTGAGTTCCCGCAATTTATTCGCCATTTCGGACTTGATGTGCGAAACGACATAATCATTAGCCATAACGCGTAACTCGGACTGCCGCGTTTGGTGATGCGCTAACTTTATTGCCCGGAGCAGCTGGATAACAACAGTTTCAATTGACAACACCGTGCCGTGCCCATCACAATACGGACAATCTTCCATCAATAAGGTGGCAAGACTCGGTCTCGTGCGTTGGCGGGTCATCTCAACGAGCCCTAAATCCGAGAAGTGCAAGATATTCGTTCGGGCACGATCTTTCCGCAGTGCCTCTTGTAGCAACTTAAAGACCTGCTTTCGGTGTGATGCCTCTTCCATATCAATGAAATCGACAACAATAATCCCTCCTAAATCTCGCAATTGAATTTGGCGGACAACTTCCTCGACAGCCTCAAGATTGGCACTGAGAATCGTGTTATCTGGATCCGACTTCCCAACGAACCTACCCGTGTTGACATCAATCGAGACCATCGCTTCGGTCTGTTGAATGATGATGTGTCCACCACACTTGAGCCAAATCTTCTCACTGAGTGCGTCTTTAAGCGCGCGTTCCACGCCATAGGCATCAAAGAGCGTTGTAGTATCCTCATAGAGCGATACCCTCGGTTCCAAGTCAGGCATAACGGAAGAGACGTAATTCATCACCTGTTTGTAGCCCGTTTTTGAATCAATAAGGAGCTGCTTGACCTCCTTAGTGAGCATATCGCGAACAATTCTATTCGTGAAACTCAGATCTTCGCTGATGAGGTTGGGTGCGGATTTTCGTTTGGCACGGTCACAAGTCTGTTTCCATTGACTAATAAGGTATCGGATTTCAGCTGCGAATTCGTCTTCGCTCAAGCCTTCAGCGGCAGTGCGTATGATAAAACCGCCTTCAACATCGGCTTTAATCGTCTTCGCCATATCCCGTAGCCGATCACGTTCAGCCGGTGACTCAATTCGGCGGGACACGCCAATATTTGAGGAATTCGGCATGTAAACGACATACCGTCCTGGAAGCGTGATGTTACTTGTGACGCGCGCCCCTTTTGTGCCGATAGGTTCTTTACCGACTTGGACAAGAAGCTCCTGCTTCTTAGAGATGAGATCACTTATCAAAAACGGGAACCCACGTCCACCACGAGATTGATTCGGCTGCTTCGCCTTCAAATCAACAACAACAGTGTTCCTGGCGGACCTTCCATTCCCATTTTCGATCTCACCTTCACTGACGCTCTCGTATTTCAGATCAGAAATATGCAGGAAGGCATGTCTATCCAACCCAATATCAACGAAGGCTACCTGCATGCCCGGTAAGACATTTTCAACCCGTCCTTTGTAAAGATTTCCCTATGTTTGCGTCGCAGCTTTCCGTTCAATATAAATCTCCGTCACCACCCCCTCTTCAAGCACCGCACAGCGCGTTTCATACTCATCATCAGAAATAAGTATCTCCTTTTCCATTGTTACCTCCTATCGTACCTGTTTCTAAGAGGCACCGCGCTGCGTCCTACAGTCGCGGTGTTAGCGTCACAACAGGCGTTATTAATTCACCCATCGAAATACCGCCGTGCTGGAATCCTCCTTGAAACTGCCTTTTATACTTATAAAAATCGTTCGGATAGACGAAATAGTAATCGTCTTTTGCGAGAATATAGTCCTTGCTTGCAGTCTCGGCAGGTAGCCGATAATCCTGTGGATTGCGGAGATAGACCGCATTGCCTTCTTCGCACCCTAAGTTTGCCCCGATTTTAAACCGTAGACTGGTCGTCGTCTCGCGATTTCCAAAAGCAGGTGTCGCGCGATTGCAGAAGACCGAACCGTGATCGCTTGTGAGGACGACAGTAGCACCTTGTGCCGCAATGATACGCAAAATGTCAAAAAGCACTGAATGCGAAAACCATGAGTGGGCTAAGGTACGGAACGCTGCCTCGTCAGGGGCAAGCTGCTGCAGGACATCCGATTGTGAACGTTGATGTGTTAAAATATCAATGAAGTTGATAACCAAAGCGGAAAGACTGGTGCGCTTGGTCGCCGCAACCCGTTTCTTATAGGTATTCCCACCGCGAGCATCAAAAATTTTGAAGTATTGGAGCCCCGGTTTCAGCCGAACACCTCTACGCTTGAGATGCGCTTCAAGGAGCTGCCGCTCATAGCGATTCGTGCTCGTGCTTCCATCAGACTCCTCCTGCCAATACTGCGGATAACGTTCTGCGATCTCTACGGGGAACAATCCACTGAACAAGGCGTTACGCGAATACATCGTCGCACTCGGTAGAATCGAAAAACTATATTGGCGATCAATGGAGAAATATGGGTACAGAAGGGGTTCTACCGCTAACCAATGATCTAAGCGGAAGCAATCAACAACAATAAAATAGACGGATTTTCCGTCTTGGAGTTTGGGTATAACGTACCGGTCTAAGACATCTACTGAAAGGGGTGGAGCATCCGAGCTGCCTGTGACCCAGTCGCGATAATGTGCCTCAACGAAATCGGAAAATTCAGTATTGCACTCCTTTTTTTGTGCAAGGTGAGTCTCCTTCAGCCCGCCTTCAGCCAGTCGCTCAGAAACCAAATCCCATTGCAACAGCTTCACATAGATGTCGATCCAATCTTGCCAGGTGGGTGCTGAGTCCTTCAACATGCGTATCGTATTGAAGTCGGCGGTATATTGACTGGGAATTTGATTGACGACTATTTGTGGTTGATCGAGGATGCGTTTTAACGTTGAAGCAATCTGAGCTACGCCAATCGGTTTCACCAAAAAGTCGGTTACCTGTTTTCCGAGAGCTACTTCGACAAATTGCTCGTCACTGGATTGCGTAACAAGGACGACTGGTATTTGCGCGTCAATGGTGCGGATAGCCTCAAGGGTCGCCATCCCATCTTTACCGGGCATGACCTGGTCAAGGAGGATCGCATTGTACTGTGCATCCCCATTCTTTAAGAGCGCGATACCGTCTTCTCCGTTCGTAACGGGCGTGACAGCATAACCCCGTTCGCGTAGCACATGAATATGCGGTTGCAACGCTTCTATTTCATCATCAATCCATAAGATTTGGTGCGTTTGTGACATACTCAAGTTTATATAACTTACCCAGTCGCAGCACATCGCCAAATTTTCCCTTAGCGAGAGTCAAGTAGCTGCGGGATATTCCCCGCTCGCTGAAAATGCCAGTAAAACTGGTTCTATGCGACGGGTAACCGAATTTCAAAAGTCGTTCCTTCAGAACTCGTCTTAACAATACGAATGCTTCCGTGATGATATTCACGGATAATGCGTTGGACAACTGTCAATCCGAGTCCCCATCCGTGTGCCTTCGTAGACATCCCGGGTTCAAAGATTTTTCGCTGATTTTCGCGGGCGATGCCGCTTCCATTGTCGGCGTACCGTATGACAATATCGCCAGCGCGCTTATCGTGCGTCGCTTCAATCTCAATCCATCCATCCACTTTGTCCATGGCATCCAATGAGTTACGAATCAGATTTTCAAACACCCAGTGTAACAACAGCGCATTTGCGAGGATGGTCGGTATTTTGTGTGGTATCAGTCGAATTCCAACACGTCGACTAATATGCGGTAGCCGTTTCTCAAAGTAGAGTCGAACTTCTTGAAAAATGTCATCCAAATGAACTTCAGTTTGAGGCGGTTGCGTGCCAATCATACCGAAGCGTGCGGTCGTTTTCTGCAATCGCTCCAGGTCGTTTTGCATACTTGTAGCAAGTTCAACGAGTGTCGGATCGGCTGTCTCCTTGCTCCGTTCATGTAAGAGCTCCGTCCACGCCAACAACGACGAAATCGGCGTTCCGAGTTGATGTGCAGTCTCCTTAGCCAAGCCCCCCCAAATTGCCGAGTGTTCATAAGACCTTATTCGTTGATAAACGAGGAAACAGACGACCCCGAAGGCTAACAGGATAATTGGGACGATGAAGGGTACTATTAACCCATAGTATGGCTTACTCTCATAATAGAAGTAGCCGGTATGCCATTCAGGTGTCGTTTCAATCACAGAAGACGCCTGTGCGTTCTGAACGAAGATCTCCGCGCGTTCGCGTTCCTGCACAGTCGCTTTATCAACCGTAATCACATCACCCCATATCTGCCATTTCTGTGGGACACCGGTGGTATCGGTTATGACAAACGGTAGGTGCGTCATTTCACTGGGTGCGGCATCGCCATAATAAATATACCCTTTTAACTGCCTATCTTCAAGAAGCATCGGTATTTCACGCGGCGCATTTTTTTTCCGCATCCGTGCTAATGTCGACCGCAACAAGACACTTTCGTCTTCTGTTAACGAAATCCCTTGATTTTGGTTGACATGTATATCCAAATTGTCAATCTTGGCATCTAATTTTAAGTCAACACCTCGCGTGATTAAAACGTTCCCTTGTGTATCCGTGATAATAAACGAAAATGCGCGTGCCCGCCCTCCGGCAAACGACTTCTTGACAATCTCTATTAATTTTAATTGAAACTCCCGGTCCTCAACACTGGGGAGTTCCGCTGCCAGATCAGCAAAAATATCTATCTGGGCATCTATATCGGCGTTTAACTCTGAGATTTGCCGGTTGTAGTAGACAAATCCAAAGACCAGCATGCTGAGTCCAACAATGAAATAGACGAATATGAGTCGGGTGGTTGTATAC
>VXZL01000068.1 GCA_009845505.1 Candidatus Poribacteria bacterium
TATTAGCACAAACACCACAGCAAGCGTTATAGGTATGTTTTTCATCTTTTTCCTTTTTGCTTGTATTATTCAATAGTTTTTGATAAAGTGATTATGAAGCAAAAAAACTTCTATGTATTATCCTTTAATCGAAGGAAATAAGCAAACAATTTTTTACGTAACATGCAGCAGTTATGAAAAATTTAATCACAGTTATTGGGCGCGGTCATTCTGGGACGCGCGCCATCTCTCATACATTGTATGCCAGTGGGGTTTTCATGGGGAGTCAACTCAATCCATCTGGTGATAAAATTCCGCCGCATGCTATGTATGATGCCTGCCGAGTCATGGCGCAATACGTCAAATGGCAAGGCGGATTGTCGTGGGACTTTGAACCGTTGTTTACGATGCCGATTGACCCGGAATTTGAGGGGCTTATCAGGACGTACCTTGCGGATGTCCTTCGGGATCCAGCACTTCACAAGGGCTGGAAGATCCCCGAGACTACGCTTGTCTATCCGTGGATAATTCGGATGTTTCCTGAGATAAAATATATCCATTGGATTCGGGATCCGCGGGATTGTATTCGGGGGAGCCACAAAACAGATGACCTTCGGGACTTTGGGGTCGTATACCCTGAAACCGACGATATCTATGAACGCCGGGCAATTTCGTGGATCTATCAGTATAAGCTCATGCAAGCAACCCCGATGCCTGAGAATGTTATCCAGATCCGCTTTGAGGACTTTGTCCTGGATCAGGAGGCAATACTCAAAAAACTTGAGGCATTTTTGGGTATCCCATTAGGTCGGATCATTGTCCGACCAGATGCAGTTGCGCGTTGGAAAAAAGATTTTTTGGCATTAGAACCAAGGGGATCGTTACCACATTACGAATTTGAGTTTCTTCAGAAAGCGATTGTCGAAAACGGTTATCCTTTAACAGCAACATGACAAAGAAAGGAATTATTATGTCAACAAATACTTCTTACCGTGTTGGACTTGTCGGCGCGGGTGGAATTGCCAATGCACACGCCAACGCGTGTCAACAAGCACCGAGTGCCGAATTGGCGGCGATCTGTGATGTGTCGGAGAATGCATTAGCCGGTTTTGGTGAACGGTATGACGTTGCCCCTGAAAACCGGTACCTCTCTTTAGAAGATATGTTAGACACTGAGAACTTGGACATTGCCATTATCTGTACCTGGGGTGCCTTTCACGCTGAGGTTGGTATCCAGATTTCTGAATCCCGTCAGGTGAAGGCGATTTTGTGTGAAAAGCCGTTTACTTCGACGGCTGCGGAGGCGGAGGCGTTTGTCGGTGCAGCGCAAGAGAACGGTGTACTGGTGGCAGAAGCGTTTAAATTTCGACATCATCCGATGCACCTGAAGGCGAAAGAACTCGTTGATTCGGGGGCAATCGGGGAGTTTAAGGCGATCCGGAGCACCTTCTGCACGGGTGGCGGTGGCGGTGGACCCGAGACTCGTAAGCCTGAGATGAACTGGCGGTTTAACAAGGCAAAAGGTGGCGGGAGTATCTACGATTTGGCGTGTTACAATATCCATCATGCGCGATTTATGTTTGGTGCTGAACCGATTCGGATCTCTGGGATGTCGCACGCAGGATTAGAAGTGGACGATGGTTCTTACCTACAGTTAGTATTTTCCGGTGAACGGGTTGCCCATATTTCTACCGGTTTTAATTGTGCGGGTGGACAGTACGCCGAAATGGCGGGGTTGGGTGGTATGCTTAGGATTGAGACCGCGTGGAACAATGAGAACTCAGCGGTCAGTATTGAGTTGACTACACGAGAGGGGCGAGAAGTCATTGATTTTGAACCCTGTTTCCAATTTGCTTTGCAGTTAGAGCATCTATGCGAAGTTTTAACAACCGGAAAACCACACCGGATTTCACCGGAAAGCTGCGTGAATCAGATGCGCGTGATTGATGCTGCGTTTGAAGCGATGGCGACTGGGCGGACGGTTGAATTGGGAAATTAGCGAACCGCGAACCGCGAATAGCGAACAGCAAACTATTATGCCAAATTTTGCAGAGACGAAAGCACTTACATTTGATTTATTCGGTACGATTTTAGACTTAGGCGGTAGCCTGACACCCTTTATTGGTGAATCTCTGACCGCCCGTGGCGTTGATGTATCAGCGGATGAATTTTGGGCGCAGTGGCGGTATCGACAGCGGATTGAGCAGTATCAAGATACGATTACGATGCTCGGGCACAGCGGCTATCTGGAGACCGTGCGTCGTGCTGTCCACTACGTACTGAGAGCAAACGGCATTGCTGCGACTCCTGAAACAGTGGAGGAATTTATGCGAGGTTGGCAGTCCCTCTCGCCTTTCCCTGAAGTTTTGTCTGCCCTCGCGAAACTGAAATCTCGGTATCAGTTGGTGGTGTTATCCAACGGCGATCCGTCGTTTTTAGACTATCTCGTTACGGCGCGCGTTGCCTGGGATTTCGATGACGTAATCTCGGTTACATCGGTGGGTGCGTTTAAGCCGCATCCGGCGGTCTATCGCGGTGCAGCAGGGAAATTAGGACTTGAAGTCAATGAATGTCTGATGGTCTCTGCGAATTCGTTTGACATTATGGGGGCGCGGGCGTGTGGATATAGAGGGGCGTTTGTGAACCGTTATGAACTGCCATACGAGGATACGCTGTATCAACCGGATGTAACGGTGCACGATTTTGCGGAGTTAACAGCGGCGTTGCTGTAGGAGGGCAGCCACAAGGGCTGCTCCTACAAGGCACGTGGTGGTGGGCAGCCACAAGGGCTGGCCCAACAAAGAGGTTAATTATTTTTAGTATCGAACATAA
>VXZL01000332.1 GCA_009845505.1 Candidatus Poribacteria bacterium
GGTGTAATTGGCATAGACGACTTCATCGCCGGGAAGCTGCCCCGGTTTGACCCTGCAATCCGAGAAGAATGCGCCGAATTCGTAGTATTGATTTTGCGTCCATTTTTCAAACGGATGGTCGTGACATTTGTTACACGAGAATCGAACACCCAAGAAAAGCTGCGTTGTATTTTCCACTGCAGCGGTGTATTCACGAGAGACACGGAAATAACTCGCTGCAGGATTCGTGTAGGTACTACCCGTTGCGGTAATCAGATCTCGCACAAACTCGTCGTAGGGACGATTCTCGGCGATCGCTTGATGAATCCACTGCTGGAAGAGCCAGACCCCACGTTCACCGAGGAATTTACGGTTAGACTGTAACAGATCGCCCCATTTATGGGTCCAGTGATCAACAAACTCTGAGGTCTCAACAAGGGCATCAATGAGCTGCTCCCGTTTTGCTTTCGATGGCGTTTTGTCAGTCAGGAAACTCCGAACCTGTGCAGGGGTCGGCGGAATACCTGTTAAATCGAAATAGATACGCCGTACAAATTCCTCATCCGTACAAAGTTCAGAAGGTAGCACCTTCATCCGCTTTAGTTTATTGTGGACGTGCGTATCAATGTAATTATATTCTGGGGTTTCAACCCACTTGTAGCCCCTCCGGTCGCCCATCACGATGATATTGTTTGTGCTATAGGCACCCTCATACCGAGTCAGGATAGCAGTTTCACCGCGACGTTCCGCGGTTACCACACCCTTGTCCGTGACGTTTGCCACTTCGTTGACGCTACTTGTGAATTTCGCCTCACGGGTGACATCTCGTGTGGTTCCATCTGGATAGTGCGCGATGACTATAAGTTGTTGCTTCATACCCGGCACCGCGAGTTCAGCAGAATCGGGTAAAACTTCTAACCTTTCCACGCGCTTAGTGGTTTCAACATCTGGAATAGCACCTTCCGTTATCCACTGATGAATGACACTGTAATCCCGCTCCCCTGGAACGATGACCTGCCCGCCTTTATGTGGCACTTCGGAAGTCGGTTTTAACAGCATTAGACTCTGTTCAGGAAACGCGCGGTTGAAGCGTCTACCAGATATATCTTCAATCAGCAGTTCATAATCAAAATCTGGATCGTAACCGCGAAGTGAGAGTTTGAACCCGTTTTTGCCTTTTGCTGCACCGTGACACGTACCGTTATTACACCCAGCATGGCTCAAAATAGGCATCACATCCCGCACAAAACTGACGGGTTCTGCCTCCATGCTCTTGACATTCACAGGCAATTCGGTAGTCACACCCTTGACGGTGACCGTAATTTTCGTTGTACCAACTGTCATCGGGAAGATATAACCATCTTCATGCACCTTCACACCCGCGCTGGTAGGCATCAGCACAGCCCACGGTGTTACATCTACCCATTTGCCATCTTTTGTCTTACCTGACACGAGCACGGTTCTACCATCACGGGCATGCTCCAATGTCAATGACTCCGGATGAACCCTCAACTCCGTTAAAGCGACGTTTGCAAGCCAATCTTGCTCCGTCGAAGCCTCTGCCCTTGTTGCTTTCTCTATCGGATTCCATCCAGTTAATTGGAACGCGAAACAGACAAGGCATGCAACAAAAAGCACTGTTACAAAGTTCAACCTGGGTTTCATCAAAAATTCGGCGTGGAAACGCCGTCCTCCTTAAATTGCTTTTTTAGCGATTAGGTTTTCGCTGAGCGTTTCTCCATTGTCGAAAATTGGTTTCTGTCTAATTCGTTGGCGAAGTTAAAGAACCTGACTCATACATTAAAAGCCTTGATTGTCGTTAGCATTCAGCAATTTATCCCAACTATCTGCGTTGATTCTGTATCAATTTAGTCTTATGTAAGATCCCAGAGCAGTACGGTGTGATCATCGCCGCCGCTGGCGAGAATACCCCCAGCCGGCGAATACTTAACACTCCTGACACTTCCTGTATGCCCTGTGAGTGTCCGTTTAGACGCACCTGTCTCAACATCCCACAAACGGATCGTATTATCGTTGCCCCCGCTCGCGATAGCCGCACCGTCAGGGGAATAAGCGACGCTCCAGACATAACCCGAATGTCCTGTGAGTGTCGTTATTAAGTCTCTTGTGTCTGTGCTCCATAACCGAACCGTGCCATCAATGCTACCACTGACAAGGGTTTCCCCATCAGGCGAATAGGCGACTGAATCGACAATATGGGTATGTCCTTCAAGTGTTGCTCTATGTTTTCCAGTGGCGGCATCCCACAACACCACAGTGTCGTTCCCAGTTCCTGCTGCGAGGGTTCTCCCGTTAGGAGCATACGCGACACATCTGATAGAGCCTGCGTGTCCTTCGAGCGTATCTTTCGCCGCTCCTGTGCTGGCATCCCATAACCGCACTGTCCCGTCAGGACTCCCACTTGCGACGGTAGCACCATCTGCAGAATACGCAACACTCCTAACAGCATCCGTATGTCCGACAAGCGTCGCTGTCGGAGATCCACTGATTGCGTCCCAGAGAACTACCCTATTGTCTATACTCCCGCTGGCAATCGCACTGCCATCAGGCGAATAGGCGACACATCTGACGTATTCCTTGTGTTCAACGAGAAGGTTAAGTCCGAGTCCGCTTTCAACATCGTAGACCCAAACGCCAATGTCACACGCGACAGCAAGTTGTGTGCCATCTGGTGAAAATGCTATATCTCCAGTTAGATTGCCTTGATCGAGACGTGCTTTGACTCCTTCAGGTAGATCTGATTGTGCGTTTAAATTTTCCAATGATATAGTATCCTTTTTCAATTCAAGCTAAAATTTGCTGCATTAATG
>VXZL01000111.1 GCA_009845505.1 Candidatus Poribacteria bacterium
GTTGGGATTCGTACGTCTTTTTTAGGTTTAAGAGGGTGTCACAGTTACACCGATCGCATAACTGTGACACTTGTAAGCTACGGATTGCCGCTACTTTAGAATGACGAGTCGGCGTGTTTGCTGGAAGGAGGGTGTCGCCAACTGGTAAAAATAGATACCACTCGCAACGCGTTCACCGAGGGCATTGCGTCCATCCCAAAACGCAGCACGCTCGCGACTGTTATAGAAGCCTGCGGATTGGAAACCGAGGGAAAGCGTTCGAACTAACCTACCGGTTGTATCATAAATGGATAATAGATACAGACGTGTCTTCCGAGAGTTGATAGGGGATCCACGTTTCCGGGTTAAAGGGATTCGGGTAATTCTGCATCAACAGATTCTGATTCGGTTTCCCGATACCATCAAGGCTGACCGACAGAACGGCATTTGATAGGTGATCAGGTGTCACTTCAAATCTGAGGGTTTGTGATTCAAAGTTTCCATCGGAACCGATGACACGGACTTCAACGACATCCCCAACTCGGACAACGCTCCGCCGCGTTAAGTCGGCAGTTGCTGCTGCAAAGTAATCGCCTTGCACCGAAGTGGTTATCACGCTGTTGGTTCTGAGGTTACGGACGCTTACTGTGTAGCCGTCAAACGTTGATTTGCCTTTTAGATGTCCACTGACGACGAATGCCCAGGCTTCCTGTGCTATCTCTGTAGATATAGCAGGTGATGCTGCAGCCGCCTCGGTTGGATCCGTCCAAGGTGCGCCGACGAAAGCGAAGTTTCGGGTTTCTGGGACATTGACGATGTAGCCTTGTCCACCTTCAATTGGGAAACCGTCATTAGGTGCGCCGGGTGTCCATGCGACAAAATGCTGTTTTGCGGCATCAAGCGTGATGATAGTTGTTGCGCCTGTCATGGCGACCAGCGACTTGGCAGTCATCGGTTTTGGAGGTGCCAATGGCACAGAAAGCATGTTTAGACCTTTAGAGAGCGTAACGGTGTAGGTGTTGCCAAAATGCGTGCTTACTGCCGCATCAACGGGTTTTGCGATAAATCCGTGTCTGCGTCCATCGGGTGAGTCGTAGTGTCCAACGACAGAGCCGTCCTGATTGATATTCCACCCTTCCGTGCTAACGCTACCCGGAAACAGTAATGGACGCAACCCGTGCTGGAGTGAACCGACAGAAGTGCGCGGGACATCCGCTAAACGTTTGGATCTCCCAACGAGCGTGCCGACATCGTTGATACCGTGGACAAAAAAGTATTCAAACTGTTCGGCTTGTGGAAGGTCAAGAGATATGAACCTGCCATCTGGGTTATGGACATAAGGATGATATAGACCGTCAGCATCTACGTAACTACCTACCATCCGACCGCTCGCGTTTATGAAATCGGCATAAGTTGCTGATGCTTCTGGAAACTCAACTATTTCGTCTCCTGAAAATCCGCGTCGCACGCCAGAAGCGTCCGTAAAATTACCTGTCAGTGCTCCCGTTGCATCGCTGATACCGTATATCTGCGTTTCGACGGCACCCGGAAAATCGTATTGCTGGAACTCACCATTTTCTAAGACGACCCCATGGTAGCGTCCATCGCTATCTTGGTAGTGTCCGGCGGCTTGTCCATCATTACCGAGGGCATAAAAGTGAGTTTTCTGTGAGCCCGGGAAATCGTAGGTGGTAAAAACGCCATCAATGAGCGTAAAGGCGACATCCTTTTCACCATCTGCACTTTTTGTATAACCGGCGTAATCTTCAAAGTCAGAACTCGCCGTCACCGCTAAAAAGTCTACACCCGGCACATCAATACTCTCAAACGTATAGTTGAGGTTGTCGGGTGTCGGAGTGGATTGATCATCAACTTGCGTAGCGGTATCCGTTATGGGTCTGGCAATAAACCCGTGTGTTTTGCCATCCGCTGATTTATAGTTTCCGACGATAGAGCCGTCCTGATTAATATTATAGCCTTCCGTGCTAACGCTGTCCGGCACCTTAAATCTCTGTAACCCCTCTTGGAATGTGCCGACAAGGGTGCCTGGGAGATCATCTATCCGTTTGGTTCGGGCAACGACAACCCTTGCATCGTTGATACCGTGGACAAAAAAGTATTCCAGATTCGCGGCTTGTGAAAGGTCGAGAGATACAAACCTGCCCATCGGGGTGCGCACATAAGGTTGATATAGACCGTCAGCATCTACGTAGCTGCCGACCATACCGCCGCTCGAATTCACAAAATCGGCATAAGTTTCCGATGCCCCGGGTACCTCAATGATTTCATCCCCTGAGAATCCACGGCGCACGCCAGAGGCATCTGTGAAATTACCCGTCAGTTTCCCTGTCGCGTCACTAATACCATAGATCTCCGTCTGGACGGCATCCGGAAAATTGTATTCCCGCAACTCACCATTTTCCAAGACGATCCCGTGGAAAAGACCGTCGCTATCTTGGTAATGTCCGGCAGCGTTGCCGTTATTAGCGAGCGCGAAGAAATAAGTGTTCTGTGATCCAGGAAAATCATAGATGGTAAAAACGCCATCAATGAGGGTAAAGGCGACCTCTTTTTCACCATCGGCACTTTTTGTGTAGCCGGCGTAATCCTCAAAGTCACTACTTGCTGTGAGTGCTAAAAAATCTACACTTGGAACGTCGATCGTCTCAAATGTGTAGTTGTCACTGGCGGACGCGGTAATAAGTGCACCATCGTCTTGTGCATCGGTGTTCATTAGGAAAAAGAAATTGAAGCATAGAAACAACGTAAATGTGTAAAACAAAAAGTTGGTTTTTATATGCGTGTGCATAACGAAACTCCTTAGTAA
>VXZL01000423.1 GCA_009845505.1 Candidatus Poribacteria bacterium
TTTGAGACCTAACTCAACATAATTTGCTAACAGAAAGAAATTACTATGACACAATCGTCTCTTGAAGTTGGAAATATCGTCGAATCTATTGCGCATGTTGATGTGCCTCAAAAAGCAGACTATGAAGGTAAATTTATTACACTATCGCCAATCAATCCACAAACCGATGTTGCGGAACTCTATGGATGCTCTCACGGATCGGATGTAAAGGAACAGATATGGACCTACATGAGTTACGGTCCTTTTGACGATGAGCACAGTATGCAAACGTGGCTTGAGGACGGAGCCGAATCGCAGGATCCACTCTTCTTTACCGTCCACCATCTCGAATCGAAGCAACGGGTCGGTATGGTGAGTTTTCTCAACATCGTTTCAGATATGCGGCGACTGGAACTCGGACATATATGGTATTCACCGGATTCTCAGAGATCAAACGTGAACACGGAAGCCATGTATCTAATGCTCCGTGAGGCTTTTGATAGACTCAAATACCGCCGAGTTGAATGGAAATGTGATTCCCTAAATGAACGTTCCCGGGCAGCGGCACTCCGCCTCGGTTTTAAGTTTGAGGGTATCTTCAGACAGCATATAATCGTAAAAGGTCGAAACAGAGACACTGCTTGGTATTCAATGTTGGACAGTGAGTGGGCTGCTATTAAGAAGAACATGGAGATGTGGTTGTATCAGAATCCAGACCGGCAGTTATCCTTAACGGCACTCAATAGCAGCAAATCTTAACTAAGGAGTATATTCATGGGAAAATTCAGACTCGCTTGCCATCTCATCCAGTTTAGAGGTAAACAACGGGATAATCCAGAAAAAGTATTGCGTGAAGTCGCCGATGCAGGTTGGGACGGAGTCGAAGGTTTAGGAATTGAAAGTTCCGATCAACTCGTTGAAATGGCAACCCTTGCCCGTAGTCTCGGTCTCCACATCGTCAATGCGGGTGGTGCTGGACTTGATAGGGTCCGTTTCAACATTGCTTTGGGTAATGATGCCGCCGAAGTGCCGTCGTTGAGACGTTCAGAATGGGGTGGACCCGATCCAAGCGATGCCGATTTCGAGAATGCCGCACGAACGTTAGATGAGATGCTCGCTTTCTGTGATGCACACAGCATCAAAGGCTTCCATCATGCACATCTCGGTACACTGCTCGAAACCGTTGATGATGCAGAACGCCTTTTAGCAGCAGCACCGAGTCTCTGGTTGCTATTTGATACAGGACATATACTCGCTGCGGGAAGCGATCCAATGCAGGTTTTTGAAAGCGAGAATTTGCGAAATCGGATTGGGCATGTCCATCTCAAAGACTGTCACGCCGACGATCCGGAAACTTGGGATTATCGGACGCAACGTTTTGGTGAGCAGGCACGTTTTGCTGAACTCGGTGCGGGAAACTTGGGACTTGATGTTAAAGCCGCATTGGAAGGACTCGAAACTGTCGGTTATGATGGATGGGTCTCTGTCGAACTTGACCGTCCGTATCCGCCGCGTCCACCCGCCGAAGCTGCAAAGGTTAACCGAGATTATCTACGGAATCTGGGGTATTGAATGGAGGCATCCTATGCTGAAGCGAATCAAAATTCAAGGATACAAATCACTCTTGGATCTTGAGTTAAACCTCAAACCTCTTTCCGTGTTTGTCGGTCCCAACGCTTCGGGAAAAAGCAATTTCCTTGATGCTTTGCAACTTCTGTCCAGGATAACGACCTGTCAAACCTTAGAAAACGCATTTGAACCTCCGTACCGAGGGCATCCGCTGGAATCGTTCACTTTCGGAGACGGAGGTATCAAGAGTCTCCTTGAAAAGGAGATTGTGTCGTTTCGTATAGAGGTGGACGTTCAACTTTCCACCGCCGTTATTGAAGGTGTCAATCAGCGTATTCAGAAAATAAGGGAGACAGCAGCAAAAAATACAAAAGACGGAAATAAACCTGCTGCAGACCGACTGCCGCCCGTGCGCGAGAAAGATTTGCGGTATCGGATTGAGATTGAAATGCTCCCCAAGCAAGGAATTTTGCGCGTGGCGGACGAATATCTCGCAGCATTAACCGACGAGGGGCAGCCAAAACAGAGTAGGAAGCCTTTCTTAGAACGAATGGAAAATCGGTTGCATTTACGGATGGAGGGACAGGCGCATCCACTCTACTATGAACGTTATCTTAACTACAGCATCCTTTCGAGATCGCACTATCCACCGCACTACCCCCATTTGGCTGCAATGCAGCGAGAGTTGGCAAACTGGCTGACCTTCTACCTTGAACCGAGAGAACAAATGCGACTCCCAAATCCCGTCAAGGCAGTTCACGATATAGGACCAATGGGAGAGGATCTCGCCGCCTTTCTCAACACCTTGAAGGCTCTTAATAAGGCACAATTTGAATCCGTCGAGAAATCGCTTCATACCATGATCCCGTCTATAACGGGAATTGAGGTCAGTGTCAACGAATTAGGTGAGATCGAATTGGATCTATGTGAAGGTGAAAAACGCATTTCTGCCCGCCTCTTATCGGAAGGCACCCTCCGAATTCTGGGACTTTTAGCACTCATGGGTGCCGAAGACCCACCAACATTGATAGGATTTGAGGAACCCGAAAATGGCGTTCACCCTCGCAGAATTCAGCGCATTGCCCGATTCCTGGAAACGCGTACGACACTTGAAGATACACAATTTATTGTGACAACGCATTCATCGCTTCTACCCGATCTCGTTCCTCCCGAATCTTTATATGTATGTCGTAAGGTTGACTATAGTTTGGACAATTTTTAAGAATTAAGGTGTTTGCAAGCAGAAAAAGAGGTA
>VXZL01000653.1 GCA_009845505.1 Candidatus Poribacteria bacterium
GGTTGGCACGTCCAAAATTACGTTGGACATGCTACAAATGCTGCGTTGGGTGTCGCTGTTCGTGAATATCCGTTGAAATTCGAGCAGCGTGCAGATTACCACCTCTTTATCGGCGGTGTCGCGATCGGGGTTATTGAAGCGAAACCCGAAGGAACAACCCTCAGCGGAGCACTTCAACAAGCGGAACGGTATCGTGCAAGTTTGCCAGATGATTTGCCTAATCGCACCAGATTTTTCTTTTCTTATGCGTCAACGGGGGTTGAAACATATTTTCGGGATATCCGAGATCCTAATTCCCGTTCTCGACCCGTCTTTACATTCCATACGCCTGAAGCACTTTCCGATGCCTTTCATCAACCCAGAACTTTACGCGAGAGACTTAAAACGGATCTACCGCACTTAGAAAGAGGTTCTCTGAGAGTTTGTCAATTTGAAGCGATAACCAACCTCGAAACCTCTTTGAGAGAAGCACGTCCGCGTGCCTTAATCCAGATGGCAACGGGTAGTGGAAAAACGCACGCCGCTGTAAGTAGTGCATACCGACTCATCAAATTTGCGAATGTCAAACGCGTTCTCTTTCTCGTAGACCGGCGAAACCTTGGTAGGCAAACCCTCCGTGAGTTTCAGGCTTACGAAACACCTGATGATCGTAGGAAATTCACAGAACTCTATAACATTCAACACCTCTCCAGTAATGTTATTGATCCGGTAAGTCAGGTTTGTATCACAACACTACAACGTCTCTACTCCATGTTGAAAGGTGAAAGTGAGTATGCAACTGATACTGAGGAAGATTCTGCCTTTGAAAATGATACTGAAGGCGCATTACCGCAGCAAGTTACCTATAACCCAGACATACCAATCGACACCTTTGACCTTATTATCGTCGATGAATGTCACCGATCTATCTACGGCAAATGGCGGCACGTATTAGAATACTTCGACGCGTTTATTACTGGACTAACCGCAACCCCGTACAGGCAAACGCTCGGCTTTTTTGACCATAATCTCATTTATGAATACCGCCATGAACAAGCCGTTGAAGATGGTGTAAATGTTGGTTACTATGTCTATAAGATTGAGACCGCAATTACGCAAAGCGGCAGCCATATTGAGGCGGGCAGTTATGTTGCAAGACGAGATAGGGAAACCCGACGACTCCATTGGGATGAACTGGATGCTGACGTTGAATATACGGAAAACCAGCTGGATCGGGATATCGTCGCCACAGACCAGATTCGGACAGTAATTCAGACTTTCAAGGAAAAACTCTTCACGGACCTTTTTCCCAACAGACGTATTGTTCCTAAAACGCTTATCTTTGCGAAAGACGATTCTCACGCTGAGGATATTGTCCGTATTGTCCGAGATGTATTCGGCAGCGGTGATGATTTCTGTCAGAAGATTACCTATCAGAGTGATAAACCGGAAGATCTCATCAGAAGATTTCGCACACAATTAAACCCACGGATCGCAGTAAGTGTTGACATGATTTCTACCGGCACCGATATTAAACCGCTTGAGTGTTTGGTCTTTATGCGTGCGGTTCGCTCCAGTGGCTATTTTGAGCAGATGAAAGGTCGTGGCGTGCGCGTTATTAATTCTGATGATTTACAATCCGTTACCGGAGATGCCACTGCCAAAACCCACTTTATTATCGTTGATGCGGTCGGGGTTTGTGACTCACTCAAAACCGATTCACAGTCCCTGCCGGGTGAACCGCCTTCTACTGACGATTCAGACGACTCATCAATAAGGAGCCCTGCTCAACTGATTGATGATATTAGCGAAGATCGAATCCTTGGTACCGGTTTCGACCTCCAAAGTTCTACACAGGCAACGGAGGTTATTTACGCCTTTAAGCGGTTCATTGATGATAATATAGACAAACTGACAGCGTTACAAATTCTCTGCAGGCTTCCGGAGGCACGAGGCACCCTGACAGAAGCCAACTTGAAAGCGTTAGAAAATGCTTTGCAACGACATTCAAACAGCCTCAGTCGCGAGTCCTTGTGGTTTGCCTACAAAAGACGATCACCACAGAATGTTCGAGGAAATACTCAGCAGCGAACAGATATTATCTCCCTCGTCCGATTTGCTATGGGTGAAAGTGCTTTTTTAGAGCCTTTCAGTGCCAGTGTCAATCGGCGTTTCGAGGAATGGTTAGCAGGTCAAACTTTCACGGCAGAACAACACCAATGGCTTGAGATGATACGCGATCATATTGCGATTTCACTTGATATTCGGAGGGAGGATTTTGAGTACGCGCCTTTCGCCGAGCTTGGGAATGTTGTGAAAGTTTATGAACTCTTTGGTGATGACTTAGATGAGATTTTAAAGGATCTTACAGAGAAGTTGGTTTCTTAGCTCCCTTCCTTTGTAGGAGCGAGTGCTGCTCGCGACAGAAAAACGGTTGGCATCCGAGTCAAATTTGTGTTAAACTGCTTAATATAAATGCGTTAACAAATTTAAAACGCTCCAAAGGGGTATGTTCGGACAACGCCTCGCGAAAATTCAATAACAGAGGACGCGCGTGAGTAAAACAAATTCTATGGGTTTACCAGAACATTGGCAGATGGTCAGATTTGGAGAGGTTGCTACGTTTACCAAGAAACCGAGAGACTTACGATATTCTGACTATCATGAAGTCCCATTTGTGCCGATGAGTTTGATTCCGATTGCGACATTATTTTCAAAGAATTTTATACACAAACCAACCGACACAATAAGCAGTGGAACCTACTTTGAACTTGGGGATATTCTGCTGGCAAAAAT
>VXZL01000652.1 GCA_009845505.1 Candidatus Poribacteria bacterium
ATACAGAGAAATGCTTGATTTTTTTTTCGTCTTTTCCCTCCTCAACACGTGTTTTGATTTTTCTTTCAATGGTTCTCGCGTAAGTACTCCATTCAACTTCATCGCCATGCCGATCAAAATCAGGTATTTCAATCTTAATCCCTTCATCGACTGGATATTTGGGAAACATTGCATTGCGATAAGCCTCAGGGTTAATTCGAGGAATCCTGTTTTTAATTTTTACTGTGAATAGCACAACCGTTGACTTATGAATCTCCTCTGGATAGTTTGTTTGAATCTCAATTCTTTTCTCGTGTTCCTGTTTCCACCGACGTAACAACTCGGTTGGATATCTGTCAGGGTCGTCGTCAATTTCTTTGTGACACCGTTGACATAAGAGCATGAGGTTGGAATAATCAATTCGCAAGTCGGAGGATTCTTCACTCCCACGGGGCCCATCTTCACTTGAGGCAATAATATGCGCTACTTCCGCGAAATTTCCGTCACTTAGCGTCAAGTTATTCTGCCAGAGAGGTTCGTTACATCCGTGGAATTGGCACCGTCCGGCTGCCTTAACCCATAATTTCAGACGGGTATGTTCTGGTATAGTTCTACGGTTAATCATGGCTTTTGATTCCTTTTAGCATTCACGGGCTTGAAACTATGAGGTCGGAAAATCGCCTCCGAAGACCTCTTGTAAAATGTGACAAGATGTCAAGGTATCAACCGTTAATTCTACTTGACTCAAAGAATCTCTGAACGCTTCAAGCCGACTTTTGAAGATTTCCATCTGTTTGTCGCTCATCTTTTCAAACAGATTGTTGCGAGGCGAAACAGGCAGACAAACACTCATACGACCTGTCCACCAATCAAACTGATTAATAATCGCCTGGGCCAAATTTTTGAGAGATGTTAAGTCGTCATAATAATTTTTCCCATCAGAGATATTATACCGAGTTCCTATCTGGAACCAATTCATGGCACAGGCAGTTATCGCGATTCCGGTTGGACGCGCGTTGCCATTTGCTGAGAAGTTAACATCCTTCCACCGTTTCAGGTACCGGATAATTCGTCTGAACTGATCTCGGTTCCCGTCTTGTCCCTGGAATTTTCTCTGAAAATTTTCTATGAGACCACGTGGATCAGCAGGTTCCCATATTTGGTTTTCTGGTGCTGAGCCCGGAAACCCTTTCGCCAAATAGATTCGATTATCCCAATTAAAAGGATTCTCTGCATAAATTGCCAAATCTACATGATAGAGTTCTTCACCTGCCCGATGATATTGAACCCTAACACAAGGACGTTTATATTTCACTGTCCGATTTCCGGTGTGTAATGCCTCATAAACCCATTTTTTGACTTCAATAGGAGAATAGTCATTCTTTGAAAGATGGAAAATTAATCCGACATCAATGTCATAGTCTTCGCGGGGGAGTGGTTCAATACCGGTGCCCATTGCGTAGCTTCCTTGATTAAACATATCAAATTTTGGAATTCTTATGTTAGCAGTTTGGAAGTATCTTTGCAAACCCTCCCGTAGGTCGCGTAAAAGTAAGTCTCTTTTTCCCCTTAGAGGCCTATTATCATCATAGTTTCTTCTGATAGTATTATTAAACTTATTGAAGTGGGTCTGAACGTTTGCCATAATTTTTTGGATCCTCTAATAGGTTGCTGAAATAGTAACTCAGGACATAAAACAGTAGTGGTTGCAAGCCGCTTTTTTTTAATGAATCATAGGTCTTTCTCTATAGGAAAACCGTGTTGTGCAAGTTCCGTAGATGCGTCTGTCCAAACAACTCGCGCGTGTTTAACAGCCGTGGATGCATCTGCTTCCGTAGGTTCTGGGACCTTCGCCGGGTAACGGGCATCAGCCGCCCAATCGGTTAATTCCGCTAGGTTTGGATGCGCGGTTTTGAAGTGCCAACTATTAGGCACCAGATTCTGTAGAACATTCAGGTCATGTGTTCTGGGAAAATCGATCTGCAAGAAGATTAATACCGCCTTTAGAGCCTTTTCAGCAGCTTGTTGGGCATGCCAACACGCTTGACGCGGTGGGATGTGTGTCTGTGCTAAAAGCGTTTCAGCCGTTATCAAGTCTTCCTCGGCATAGCGCAGCCAGTGAGCTGTTTCTGAGAAGACCTCAGTTGTTTGCATAGAGTATTTTTCCTTCTTGCTGGGCATAGCGCAGCACCGATCCGATCCGCGTGCGGTGGTATTCCAGTTCTTCCGGTGTTGTGACAACAATGTCCTTCGCTACAGGTAAGTCAGCCAAAGCGACGCGGATGTCAACAGCCGTTTTCCGCTTATCCTTATCTGCAAGTTTCTCAAAAACGATAAGCAAATCTATATCACTATGCCGATCTGCGTCCCCGCGGGCTTGTGAGCCGAAGAGGATGATCTGCAGCGGGTCAAATTCACGCACAATGCGCTCTGTCATGATTGAGATAAATTCGTTATTCATTTTTTTTCGTCCAGTTTCCATTTAAGCAGAAATTTCACTATCACCTTATAGTATATCATCTACTGTGGTTGATTTCAATAGGGGCGACATCTCTGTAGTTGTAGGGAATCAACGGTATTCATGCCTTATGGCATGAACCGGGGTTCGGCGGTGTCGTGATTCATAGTGATTCATAGTGATTCATAGTAACGTTTTGAAAATTGTACCTTTAAAACCCTCGTAAAGTCAGGTGTGACGTGGGTTTGTCGGGTGACTATGAAAGGGTTGTTTTTTTCGTGTTACTATGAATCTGCATTTTTCGTTTCTCAGCGTTACCCTTGTAAAGCC